>NZ_JAPHPY010000017.1:0-97476 GCF_026241575.1 Vibrio sp. Sgm 5 | reverse complement strand
TTGTTCTCTCTTGGTTGAAAGATCTGATCGCAGAACCAGCTTTTAGTTCACTTCTATTTTTATCCCGAGTTCAGGTTACTTAGTCTTGAAATTAAGCATCGACCGATTCAACCTTAGTGTAGTTAGGGATCTTGAGGATTGTTTTAATTTGAGTTTTTAGTATTGACTGGAGTTTGTTGATATTGGAAGGATATCAGAGCGTGGCGATGTTTGAGGGAAATCAGCCTGTCTATTCTATTAATAGCTGCTTGGTTCAGGCATAAAAAAGGCAGCCAATCGGCTGCCTAATTTTTCAATTATAAGAGAGTTTATTCTTGAGAGACTTTAGTTTCATGCTTAGCAACAGAAGCTTCGGCTTCCATTTCTTTCTCTGCTTGCTTCGCTTTCTCAATCATTGGCGTTATCGTTGAGCCTTGAATAAGGATCGAGAAAACTACAACAGAGTAGGTCATCACCATGATGATCTCTTTCACATCAATCAGTTTTTCTGGGATAACTAAAATACCTGATGGAATTGATAGCGCCATTGCTAAAGCTAGACCTCCACGTAATCCACCCCAAGTTAGAATCTTCACGGACCATGGGTTGTACTTTCTGTAGCGTTTAAAGCCAATATAAGGAATAAAGACACTTAGGTAGCGGGCACCAAGTACTAGCGGCACAGATATCGCCATCATAATCCAGTCTTCTTTATGGAATTCGAATAGCAACATCGACATACCGATTAGAAGGAATAGTACACCATTCAAGAATTCGTCGACCAACTCCCAGAAATGGTCTAGGTGGTCTTCACTTTCTTTTGAGAAGCCGATAAAGCGTGTCCAGTTACCAATCATGATGCCAGAGACTACCATTGCAAGTGGTCCTGAAACATGGAGATATTCAGCTAGAGCATAACCTGCTGTAGGAACGCCAATCGTTAATAATAGTTCCATGGAGTGGTCATCGGTCGCACTAATCAAGTAGTGGAAAACTAACCCTAATACGAAGCCGTAAACAATACCGCCAATTGCTTCTTGGATGAATAGAAGGGTTACGCTACCAACCGTCGGGGCTTCTGTACCAAATGCGATCGTGAATAGAGTGACAAAGATAACGAGACCGAAACCATCGTTAAACAGAGACTCGCCTTCAATTTGTGTTGAAATGCGTCTTGGAGCGTCCAATTTCTTCACAATAGCGAGAACCGCAATCGGGTCGGTTGGAGAGATAAGTGCGCCAAACAGTAAGCAGTAAACAAGGTCAAACTGAATACCAATAACTTGGCAAAAACCGTAAAGAACAAAACCAATGAAGAATGTGGAGAAGAGCGTTGCACCTAAAGCGAGTACCGTAATTTCCCACTTTTGATCTTTAAGGTTGGGAAGTTTGATACCCAAACCACCGGCAAAAAGCAGGAAGCCGAGTATGCCTTTCAGAAGAAAATCTTCGAAATTTATGCTGGTGACGGTTTCTGTGGCAATCTCAGTAAGATGAAACCAATCGTTTTGACCTGCGATTAGAATGAGAAGTGAAAGGATCATCGAACCAGCGGTAATGGCGATGGTCGTTTGCATCTTTCCTATCTTGCTGTTTACAAAGGCGATAACCATTGCTGCCGCGGATAGAAAACATAAAGTATGATAGACCGACATAGAGCTCTCTATTTGTAACATTTTATGAATGGAATTCTCGGCCGATGTTGTCTAAATAGCAAACATTTTTTCGTGATTATTTTGTAACTCGAGACAATACAAAATAATTACAATTCCTATTTTAGACGTCTAGACTCCTGTTGCTTGTGTGATAGGATGGAGAAATAACAAAAGGAATGAGGCTGTACTGTGGGAAGTAATGTAAGACAACAGATTGAAGCTCAGTTAAAGCAACGTATTCTTCTGATCGATGGTGGTATGGGCACCATGATTCAGGGTTACAAACTTGAAGAGCAAGATTATCGAGGAGAGCGCTTTGCCGATTGGCATTGCGATCTAAAAGGCAACAACGATTTGTTGGTGCTTAGTCAGCCTCAATTGATAAAAGAGATACACACTGCTTATTTAGAAGCAGGTGCTGATATTTTAGAGACCAATACCTTCAACGCCACGACCATCGCGATGGCGGATTATGATATGGAAGGTCTCAGTGAAGAGATTAACTTCGCGGCTGCTAAGCTGGCCCGTGAAGCCGCTGATGAATGGACGGCAAAGACTCCTGACCGTCCGCGTTATGTTGCCGGTGTACTTGGCCCAACCAACCGTACTTGTTCTATCTCTCCTGACGTAAATGACCCAGGTTATCGTAATGTTTCGTTTGATGAGCTAGTTGAAGCTTATTCCGAGTCAACTCACGCCTTAATTAAAGGTGGTTCTGACCTTATTCTAATCGAGACGATCTTTGATACGTTGAATGCCAAAGCTTGTGCTTTTGCAGTTGATTCCGTCTTTGAAGAGCTAGGATTTAAACTTCCAGTTATGATTTCAGGCACGATTACGGACGCGTCTGGACGAACACTATCTGGGCAAACAACCGAAGCTTTCTATAATTCGTTACGCCATGTGAATCCTCTTTCGTTCGGTTTGAACTGTGCACTTGGGCCTGACGAATTGCGACCGTATGTAGAAGAGTTATCACGTATATCTGAATCCTTTCTCTCTACTCATCCAAATGCGGGTTTGCCGAACGCATTTGGTGAATATGACCTTTCACCTGAAGATATGGCTGAACATGTTAAAGAGTGGGCAGAGAGTGGTTTCTTAAATTTAATTGGTGGTTGTTGTGGTACGACACCAGAACACATCCGTCACATGGCAATGGCAGTTGAGGGGGTGAAGCCTCGAGAGTTACCTGATCTTACCGTTGCTTGCCGCTTGTCAGGTCTTGAGCCACTAACTATTGAAAAAGAAACCTTGTTTATCAACGTGGGTGAGCGCACGAACGTAACTGGCTCTGCTCGTTTTAAACGCCTGATCAAAGAAGAGCTCTACGATGAAGCTCTTGAAGTAGCTCGTCAACAAGTAGAGAACGGGGCTCAGATTATCGATATCAACATGGATGAAGGTATGTTGGATGCTGAAGCCTGTATGGTTCGCTTCCTTAATCTATGTGCATCTGAGCCAGAGATATCAAAAGTACCAATCATGGTTGACTCTTCTAAGTGGGAGGTTATCGAAGCTGGCTTGAAGTGTATTCAAGGCAAAGGCATTGTTAACTCTATCTCTTTGAAAGAAGGGAAGGAGAAGTTTGTTGAACAAGCGAAGTTGATCCGTCGTTATGGTGCGGCCGTTATTGTGATGGCATTTGATGAACTTGGTCAGGCGGAAACACGAGAACGTAAACTTGAAATTTGTACCAATGCGTATCGAATCCTTGTTGACGAAGTTGGCTTCCCGCCAGAAGACATTATCTTTGATCCAAACATTTTTGCTGTCGCGACGGGTATTGAAGAACACAACAATTACGCAGTGGACTTCATCGAAGCGGTGGCTGATATCAAACGCGACTTACCTCATGCGATGATCTCTGGTGGTGTCTCTAACGTTTCCTTCTCATTCCGCGGTAATAACTATGTTCGTGAAGCGATTCATGCGGTATTCCTGTACCACTGTTTTAAAAATGGCATGGACATGGGTATCGTTAACGCGGGTCAGCTAGAAATCTACGATAACGTTCCTGACAAGTTGCGTGAAGCGGTAGAAGATGTGGTTCTCAACCGTCGTAATGATTCAACTGAGCGACTACTTGATATCGCCGCTGAATACGCAGGAAAGGGTGTTGGCAAAGAAGAAGATGCTTCTGCTCTAGAGTGGCGTACTTGGCCAGTAGAAAAACGTTTAGAGCATGCGCTGGTAAAGGGCATCACGGAGTTTATTGTCGAAGACACAGAAGAGGCCCGTTTAAATGCCTCTAAGCCATTAGAAGTGATTGAAGGCCCTCTCATGGATGGCATGAACGTGGTTGGTGACTTGTTTGGGGAAGGTAAGATGTTCCTTCCACAAGTTGTTAAGTCTGCTCGTGTAATGAAACAAGCGGTTGCCCACCTTGAGCCTTTCATTAACAAAGAAAAGCAAGCGGGCTCATCGAATGGCAAAATCTTGCTCGCGACGGTGAAAGGTGACGTTCACGATATCGGCAAGAATATCGTTGGTGTAGTTTTGCAGTGTAACAACTACGAAATCATTGACCTTGGTGTCATGGTACCGTGCGAAAAGATCCTCAAAGTAGCGAAAGAAGAGAATGTCGACATTATTGGTTTATCAGGCCTTATCACCCCTTCTCTTGATGAAATGGTTCACGTAGCAAAAGAGATGGAGCGTCTTGATTTTGATTTGCCACTCTTGATTGGCGGTGCAACGACGTCAAAAGCGCATACTGCGGTTAAGATTGAACAAAACTACAAGAACCCAGTGGTGTATGTGAATAATGCTTCGCGGGCGGTTGGAGTATGTACATCATTGTTGTCTGATGAACTTCGTCCTGCGTTTGTGGAGAAGCTGGATGAGGATTACGTTCGTGTCCGTGATCAACACAACCGCAAAAAGCCAAGAACCAAGCCGGTCACTTTAGAAGAAGCTCGTGCCAATAAGGTTGCTATTGATTGGGACGTTTACACACCGCCAGCACCCGTTAAGCCAGGTATCCATGTTTTTGACGACTTCGATATTGCGACATTGCGTCAGTACATCGATTGGACGCCTTTCTTTATGACGTGGTCTCTCGTTGGTAAGTACCCGACCATTTTTAAACACTCAGAGGTTGGCGAAGAGGCGAAGCGTTTGTTTAAAGATGCAAATGATTTGCTGGATCGAGTTGAGCGTGAAGGATTGCTTAAGGCTCGTGGTATGTGTGGTTTGTTCCCCGCGGCGAGTGTTGGCGATGATATCGAAGTCTACACAGATGAATCACGTACCGAAGTAGCGAAAGTTTTGCTCAATTTACGTCAGCAGACCGAGAAACCAAAAGGGTTCAACTATTGCCTTTCTGATTATGTTGCTCCGAAAGAGTCGGGTAAAAAAGATTGGATTGGCGCATTTGCAGTGACTGGTGGAATCGGTGAGCGTGAACTCGCAGATGAATACAAAGCACAAGGTGATGATTACAACGCTATTATGATTCAAGCGGTTGCGGATCGTCTGGCAGAAGCATTTGCTGAGTGTCTGCATGAACGAGTACGTAAAGAAATTTGGGGCTATGCGGCAGAAGAAGCACTCTCTAATGAAGACCTGATTCGTGAAAAGTACCAAGGTATTCGACCTGCTCCGGGTTATCCAGCATGCCCTGAACATACCGAGAAAGGACCTCTTTGGGAATTGATGAATGTTGAAGAGAATATTGGTATGTCTTTGACCTCGAGCTATGCGATGTATCCAGGAGCCTCTGTTTCTGGCTGGTACTTCTCCCATCCAGACTCACGTTATTTTGCGGTCGCTCAGATCCAAGAGGATCAGATGCTAAGTTACGCTGATCGCAAGGGCTGGGATAGGATCGAGGCTGAAAAGTGGCTCGGTCCAAACATTAACGGTTAAATCGATCCACACGCAAAAGAAAAGGGCTGCTACGTGCAGCCCTTTGTTTTATTCGTCCAGAGTATTTAGTAGCGATTATTGCTCGAATAGCTCTGTGTGCAGTTTCTGAATAGCTTGTCGTGATACAGACTCATGAACAAGGAAACATAAGTTATGTGGGCTTGCACCGTAACAAATCATACGTAAGTTGAAGTCCTCTAGTGTTCCGAAGACTTGCTTAGCGTAGCCTTTGCTCTCGCTCATGTTGTTACCAATCAGAGCGACTAAACAGAGGTCGTGCTCAACTTCTACTGTACACAATTCTTCGAGCTCTTCGCGTACTGCCTGTGGTAGCTGTGGAGCACCACCTGATGTGTCTGTTTGATCGAGAGTGAGTGACACACTGATTTCAGATGTGGTGATCAAGTCCACCGAGATCTTGTGTTTAGCCAGGATCTCGAACACTTTCGCTAAGAATCCGTAAGCATGGAACATGTTCACGCTGCGCAGAGTGACCATAGTTTGATTGCAACGAAGCGCAAGTGCTCGGAATAGCGGTGAGCTCTCTACTTGGTGTCGAATCCATGTACCACCTTTTTCTGGCTCTTTAGAAGAGCCAACGAAGACAGGAATATCGTGACGGAGTGCTGGTACCAGAGTGGAAGGGTGAAGGATCTTCGCGCCGAAGTTTGCCATCTCTGATGCTTCGCTAAAGCTGATCTCAGGAATTGGTGACGCTTTGGGGGCAATCCGTGGGTCGGTAGTGTAAATGCCCGGAACGTCAGTCCAGATCTCTAGGCCTGCCGCTTTAACACCTTCAGCAATCAAAGCTGCGCTGTAGTCACTACCACCGCGACCTAATGTTGTGGTGTTGCCTTCTTCATCTGAGCCAATAAAGCCCTGTGTAATGACGACATGTTTTTGGCAAAGAGGAACCAGCTGTTCTTGCGCTAGCATTGAAATACTTGCTAGTTGTGGTTCTGCGCGGCCAAAGTTGCCATCTGTTTTTAAAATATCTCGAATATCAAAACGAGCGGCGTTGATGCCTCTTTCACGCATTAACTGAGCAAGAATATGAGTCGACATCAGCTCGCCACATGCTACTAAATGGTCAGTCAGTTTGGTGCTTGCTTGAATAGAGGCCGCTTCTGCAAGGCTTGTGACTGTATCTAGAATCTCGTAAACCTCGGCAGCCGCTTTAGTAGCATCTTCTAATTGAGATAAAATTGATTCATGAATGTCGGCTAATTTTTGCAGCACTTTAGCGCGATGTTCTTGGTCCTGAACACCGTTTGCTAGTTCGACCAAAAGGTTGGTCACGCCAGAACAAGCACTACTCACGACAAGGCGGGTATTTGGATTGTTTTCTATAATGGTGGCACAACGGCTCATTGCCTCAAAGTTGGCAACACTGGTTCCACCGAATTTCGCTACGTTAAATGCGCTCACTGCGTTCTCCCACGACTTCCTAAAAAATAACAACATCAATTGGTTGCCAATACATCCAATGTTTTGGTGAGGAAAGGAACAGAGCAAATAGAGAGGTATTTAGAATGTAATTTGAAAATTTACCCTCAGAAGCCCTTCATCAGACTGCGCTGATGACAGTTGATGGGACTCAACCCAAGTCAACCGATAAGCCAAATCCTGCAACTTTGACTTACCTCGGCACTACTCCCCCTGAGTGATTGGTATTGGAATTGCGGCTCCACAAATCACCTGCCTAGGCAGTGCTCCTCTTCTGCATAAAGCTCAAACATTGAACGGTTTTGTTGTCACAATGTCAACCAATATCTCCAACCAGAATGAAAGTTTTTATTAACGAATTTGTGACAGTGGTTTGACCTCTATACTTAGGGCTAATTGCCGATAGAGAAAAAATCTATTAGGGTGAAAAGTTCGATACCTGAGCCAACCTTTTAAATAGAATTTTTATAACGCTCAGGATGAATGACTGCAATCAAGGAGCTGACATGCCGATCCAAAGCTTTATTCCCCCACATCGTATTCTGATGGGACCTGGTCCATCTGATATTTCTCCTCAAGTTTTGCAAGCCTTGAGCCGCCCAACGGTTGGCCATCTAGACCCGCTTTTTATTGCGATGATGGATGAGCTAAAACAACTGCTCAAATACGCCTTCCAAACTGAGAACGAATTCACCATCGCTGTTTCTGCTCCGGGCAGTGCGGGCATGGAAACGTGTTTCGTCAACCTGATTGAAAAGGGTGACAAAGTTATCGTCTGTCGCAATGGTGTTTTCGGTGAGCGCATGCGTGAAAACGTAATCCGTGCTGGTGGTGAAGCAGTTGTTGTGGATGATGAGTGGGGCACGCCAGTATCGGTTAATAAAGTTGCAGAAGCGTTAAAGCAGAACCCTGATGCGAAGATCCTTGCTTTTGTTCATGCAGAAACATCGACAGGGGCAGTAAGTGATGCTCAAACGTTGAGTAAGCTAGCCAAACAATATGGTTTATTATCGATTGTGGATGCGGTGACATCACTCGGTGGTGTGCCTCTTAAGGTTGATGAGTGGCAGTTGGATGCTGTGTACTCAGGAAGTCAGAAGTGCTTGTCGTGTGTACCGGGGTTATCACCTGTGACGCTTTCTCCTGCTGCCATAGAGAAGATTCAAGCCAGAAAGACACCGGTTCAAAGCTGGTTCTTGGATCAAAGCTTAGTATTAGGTTACTGGAGTGGAGAGGGCAAACGCAGCTATCACCATACAGCACCAGTGAACAGCTTATATGCACTTCATGAGGCACTACTTATCCTGAAGAACGAAGGCTTAGAAAATGCGTGGGCACGCCATCAATTGATGCATGAGAAGCTAAAAGCAGGATTACAGAAGTTGGGTTTTGACTTTGTGGTAGAAGAAGAGTACCGCTTACCACAACTTAACGCGATTTATGTTCCAGAGGGCATTGATGAAGCTAAAGTGCGTCATCATCTCCTTGAAACCTACAACCTTGAGATTGGTGCGGGCTTGGGAGCGCTTGCCGGCAAAGCATGGCGAATTGGTTTGATGGGCTATGGTGCTCGACCTGAAAATGTTGCTTTGTGTTTGCGTGCTTTAGAAGAATCGCTGACTGAGTAAAATGATTCGACAACGAGATAAAGAAAAGCGAAGGTCATCCCTTCGCTTTTTTATGTTTATTGATCAGCACCAGAAGTTGGCGTTGGTGAAGCTGATACGGCTTGAGAAGGCGGTTGATAATTGACGCCACTGAAATCAACCTTAGGAAACAAGAATTGTGCCTCTGCACGGATTTGTTCTGCCTTGCTCGTATCATCCAGTCCTTGGTATGCAAGGATTAGGTTGTTGTAGAACGCTGGACGGGGCTTATCTTTAATTATCTCCAAAGACCAATCAATGTAAGGCTGAATCAAGGTTGGATCTTGCTTGTACAATCCAATATTCAAGAAAGTACTGTATACATCCCAGTCGAAACGATCTTTCCAAACTACAGGGTTTGTCACCTGATTCAGGATGTCCGGATTGGTTGGGCGCGTGGTCTCAAACTTAGTTAATACGTAGTTGGTATGCAGAGCACTCACCATATAAAAGCTGAATACGACTGGAATTACTAAGCTGCAAACACGAAGTAAACTCTTAGTCACTCGGCTAAAAGGTGCCTGACGGTAGCGAGAGACTCGCTGGTCAACCCAGTACAGTAGGATTATGAAGATGATCCAATGCACCAGCGAGTGGTAAAACGGATACTCTAGCTGTGAATGGAGGGTGATAGGGATGAAGAGGGCGAGTAAGGCTAGACGTGTCCCTCGTTTGGCCTGATAGATTCGGTGTAGCACTAACGCCATCGCGAGGAAAATCCCCAAGATTGGTAACAACCCGCCTTCTACAGACCAATATAAGAGTTCGTTATGTGGGTGATCCATCGATGGTAAACCCGCAGGGTAACTCTCATTTAGAGCGTGTTGGCGAGCCGTATAGAGCATGTATTCCGATTCAAATTTACCATAACCGTAACCAGTAAATGGTTTTTCAATCACCATATCGAGCGTTTGTGGGAAGGTGTAAGCTCTCGGAGATTCCATGTTCACTTTTTCACTGGCTAATCCGCTACCATCAGGAAAAGCGATCTGCATGATCACAATAGATAAAGCCAAACCTGTTGCCATTGCAACTACCCAACGTACGAACCTAGCTTTAGTTGCGAAGCGGTACATGTACGGAATGACTAATAGGATCGCGATGATAGAAGCAAGCCACCCTGTTCGAGATGCCAATGCGACAATCAGCGGCAGGGTAAGTACTGGCACAGCATAAAGCAGATAGATATCGCTAAGCTTACGCGAGTATTTATAAGGTTGACGGACAAGCAGATAACTTGCGATCACTAAGCCTGTCGCAAGAAAACTCGCCATGACATTGGGCTGTTGGAATATACCATAAGGACGATTAGCAACAGTGTCGTACCCAAATACGTTACCTGGCTTGAGGTAAAGGTATTGAGTGAGGCCAAATAGAGCCTCTATCACAGCCGCAAGAACGATAAACCACAGTAAACGTTGGCGATGTTTGTTACTGAAATGGAATTGCTGCAACACAATAAAAAACAGCATGCCGCACCACAGGCCAATTAATTTATTCGCTGCCAGTGCGCTATCCGCATTTGGATAAAAGATAGGCAATGTCATGATGATGCAGCTAATCAACAGACCAATCGTTAATTTGGAATAGCGTAATACACGGTTGGTCGCAAGTTGGTAGCAGCCGATCCCGAGCGCAAAGCTGAACGCCATCCACGTGGTTGCGTTAAAAGACAATGCGAGCCCTGAACCGCCCGGATTTGGCATAAAAAAGTGCATCGCCAGCAAAAAGAGTGCTGCTAGCGTGATGAGGAACTTGCGATTAAGAGGAACTTGCACTTTACCTGGAGAAAGCTTGGTTCCACTGACGTGTATAGTAGCCATAGTTATTGTGTTGTTTTGAATGAAAAAAGACCAGCAATGGCTGGTCTTTGTACTTTACCTGTTTTTTCTACTTCAACATAGGCTTAAGGAAGCGAGCTGTATGTGAACCTTCGATCTGAGACACATCTTCTGGTGTTCCTTGTGCAATTATCTCACCACCACCTTGGCCGCCTTCTGGTCCTAAGTCGATAATCCAGTCTGCTGTCTTAATGACATCAAGGTTATGTTCAATAACTACGACTGTATTTCCGTGGTCACGCAGGCGGTGTAAAACGGTCAGCAATTGTTGAATGTCGTGGAAGTGCAGGCCCGTTGTTGGCTCATCCAGAATGTACAAGGTCTTACCTGTGTCACGCTTAGAGAGTTCTCGTGCTAGTTTCACACGTTGTGCTTCACCACCAGAGAGCGTGGTTGCTGCCTGACCTAAGCGAATGTAAGACAAACCTACATCCATTAGCGTTTGCAGTTTACGAGCAATGGCTGGGACAGGGTCGAAGAAGGTACGTGCATCTTCTACAGTCATTTCCAGTACTTCATCAATGGTCTTGCCTTTGTAACGCACTTCAAGTGTTTCACGGTTGTAGCGCTTACCCTTACATACGTCACAAGGAACGTAGACGTCGGGTAGGAAGTGCATTTCTACTTTGATTACACCATCACCCTGACATGCTTCACAGCGACCGCCACGCACGTTAAAGCTAAAACGGCCCGGCTTGTAGCCACGAGAGCGCGATTCTTGTGTGCCTGCAAACAACTCACGAATCGGGGTAAAGATACCCGTGTAAGTCGCTGGGTTTGAACGTGGCGTTCGACCTATTGGGCTCTGGTCGATATCGATAACTTTATCGAAATGCTCCAAACCTTTGACCGATTTATAAGGTGAAGGGTGCGCCGTTGTTGCACCGTTCAATTGAGTATGAGCAATCTTAAAGAAGGTATCGTTGATCAGAGTCGACTTACCTGAGCCTGATACGCCCGTAATACAGCTAAACAAACCAACTGGAATCGAAAGGTCGACATTCTTAAGGTTATTACCAGTAGCACCCAGTAACTCAACCGTTTTCTTTGGATCTCGTGGTGTGCGCTTTGTTGGGATCGCAATCTCTTTTGCGCCACTTAAGTACTGACCCGTTAGTGAGTTCGGGTTAGCGATGATGTCTTCCATCGTACCTTCCGCGACCACGTTACCGCCGTGCACTCCTGCGCCGGGACCAATATCGATTACGTGGTCAGCACAACGAATAGCATCTTCATCGTGTTCAACAACTAATACCGTATTGCCTAAATCTCGTAGATGGGTCAAGGTCTTCAATAGGCGTTCATTATCGCGCTGGTGGAGGCCTATTGATGGCTCATCCAGAACGTACATTACCCCCACTAAACCAGCACCAATTTGGCTCGCTAGACGAATACGTTGCGCCTCACCACCTGAGAGGGTTTCTGCACTGCGTGACAAGTTTAGATAGTTCAAACCAACGTTAACCAAGAACTGCAGACGGTCATTGATTTCTTTCATCACTTTTTCAGCGATTTGAGCGCGTTGACCTTCTAGCTTCAGTGTATGGAAGAAATCCAATGCATCCGCAATGCTGAGTTCAACGATCTCTGGCAATGTTGTATCGGCAATAAAAACATTGCGAGCTTCAAGGCGTAAACGAGTGCCACCACAGCTTGAGCAAGATTTGGTTGAGATGTATTTTGCAAGCTCTTCGCGTACTGAGTTTGATTCGGTATCGCGATAACGACGCTCAAGGGTGTTTAGGATTCCTTCGAATGGATGGCGTTTAACGCGAATATCACCACGATCGTTAATGTACTTGAACTCAACCTCGGTACGCCCAGAACCTTTAAGAATAATGTCTTGGGTCTTCTTCGGTAAGGAGTTAAACGGAACGTGAAGGTCAAAGCCATAATGATCCGCCAAGGCTGTTAGCATTTGGAAGTAGTAGTAATTTTTCTGATCCCAACCTCGAATTGCCCCTTGCGCTAAGCTGAGCGAGTCATCTTGAATCACTCGACTAGGATCGAAATATTGCTGTACACCTAAACCATCACAAGTGCCACAAGCACCAGCTGGGTTGTTGAATGAGAACAAACGAGGCTCAAGCTCTTGCATACTGTAACCACAAAGTGGGCAGGCAAAGTTTGCTGAGAAAATTACTTCCTCACCGTCGCCATCCATTGGCGCAACAACCGCTATACCACCAGAAAGCTCTAATGTGGTTTCGAATGATTCTGCCAAACGTTGCTGCAAATCTGGACGCACTTTAAAGCGATCTACAACCACCTCAATCGTGTGTTTTTTATGTAGCTCTAGTGGCGGTGGATCGGAAAGATCACAAGTTTCACCGTCGATGCGTGCGCGAATAAACCCTTGTGCTGCGAGGTTCTCTAGCGTTTTAACATGCTCACCCTTTCGCTCTTTTACGATAGGAGCAAGGAGCATCATTTTACTGCCCTCTGGCAGCTCTAAAACCTTGTCGACCATTTGGCTGACGGTTTGAGCGGCAAGCGGCGTATGATGAGTCGGGCAGCGAGGTTCACCAACACGAGCGTAAAGCAGGCGCAGATAGTCGTAGACTTCCGTAATGGTACCGACGGTTGAGCGAGGGTTGTGTGACGTCGATTTTTGCTCGATAGAGATAGCTGGAGACAAGCCTTCGATATGATCGACATCTGGCTTTTCCATAAGAGATAAAAACTGACGAGCGTAAGCGGATAATGACTCAACGTAACGTCTCTGGCCTTCCGCATACAAGGTATCGAAAGCGAGAGAAGATTTACCAGAACCACTTAAACCAGTGATAACAGTCAGTTTATCGCGGGGGATCGTAAGGTTGATGTCTTTGAGGTTATGGGTGCGGGCACCGCGAACTTCTATTTTATCCATCGTTTTTGCTCTATGTATAACCAAGTCACGCAAGTATTACATAGTGTGAGAAATGTGCAAAGGGAATACTGGACAAAAAAACAGTAAGAAAAAGCCCGACGGTTAGTCAGGCTTTATAATCAATAGTTTGGGTATGATTACGCTTCTTTCTTAGTTGCGTGCTTACCTAGCTCTGATTTTTTCTCATCCTTTAGATAAAGGTTTTCGAAGCAGTAGTTAGTGGCTTCGATGTAGCCTTCTACGCTACCACAGTCAAAACGTTGACCTTTGAATTTATACGCCAATACACAGCCTGCTTTTGCTTGTTTAAGCAGAGCGTCAGTAATTTGGATTTCACCACCTTTACCTGGTTCTGTGTTCTCGATTAGCTCGAAGATATCTGGCGTCAGGATGTAACGACCGATGATCGCTAGGTTACTTGGTGCTGTACCTTGCTCTGGTTTCTCAACCATGTCGTCTACGCGGTAGATATCATCTTTGATCATCTCACCTGAGATAACGCCGTATTTGTGTGTTTCTTCTTCTGGTACTTCTTGAACCGCAACGATTGAGCAGCGGAACTGTTTGAACAACGCCACCATCTGAGCCAGTACGCCTTCTTGCTCATTCACACAAAGATCGTCCGCAAGTACAACGGCAAATGGTTCGTCACCAATCAGTTCACGACCCGTTAGGATCGCATGGCCAAGGCCTTTCATTTCACGTTGACGAATGTAAGTAAAGTTAGCTGAGTCAATGATTTCACGAATGTCGACTAACAGTTCTTCTTTGTTAGTGCCGCTGATTTGGTGCTCAAGCTCATAGTTTTTATCGAAGTGATCCATGATCGAGTGTTTGCCACGACCTGTTACGATACACATGCCATTCATACCAGCTTGAATCGCTTCTTCAACGCCGTATTCAATTAGCGGCTTGTTCACTACAGGCATCATCTCTTTTGGCATGGACTTTGTCGCCGGAAGGAAGCGCGTACCATAGCCCGCCGCAGGGAACAGACATTTTTTAATCATTGGGGGAATATCCTTTCTCAATTTTTTAATAAAGAATCTGAGCGACACTTTAACATGAGAGCGGCATATGAATCATGAATTAAGTAGGAAAAAATGTGAGACAGGAAGTGCAAAGAAGCATGAGCAACACACCTTTAATTATTTTTGTGCTGCTCTGCTGGTTAAGACATCAAGTTTTGATCAGCCCAAGCGATGGCTTGCACGCGATTTTTAACCGACAGTTTTTTGAAAATCTGATACAAGTGAGACTTGATGGTGAATTCGCTAACAAACAACTCCTCAGCCATTTGATTATTTGATGCACCTGCTTGAAGGCAGCGTAATACTTGCAGTTCACGAATAGTCAAATCGACAGTAGCGGGCGCAGTATGTGTGTTTATGACGTTGCGATAGTAATGTAAAAGTTGGCTGGTTACGTTTCGTGGCAACCAATTTTGGCCGTTTACGATGCCTTTTAGCCCTTCTCCGATTTGCTCAAGTGAGCTCTCTTGGTAGAAGACTCCCTTTAATTGACCAAACGCTAATAGTTCATCTGTGGTTAAACGCTTAGGGACGTTAAATACAACGGTCTCAAAGTTTTTCCATATTAACGGAAGGTTCTTAATCGACTGAACCAAGGATTTGTGCTCACTGAAATCGATCATTAAGATCTTATTACGATGTTTGGGATTGGCTTCCATAAGCGCTTCGGTGGAGATCACTGGAATATCAATGTCAGTGTATTTGACCAAGTCTTCAACTTTTTTCTCTGCATGGTCTTCCATGCTGATCAGAAACAGTTTTCTCGCATAAGCCGATTTTTTCACGCGGTCTTTTCTCCTTGAATTCATAACGCTGAATACGTTGGCATCAAACATAAATCAGAGCCATAGGGTTCAATAAGAAATGCGTTGAGATTCAAAGGTTCACGAAACGATGTCTGCAAAACGAATCAAAAATGCTACGCCTTGGAGTTGAAGTGAGATTTCGATTCCACAACTTTCAATGACAACCCACAATGGGATTAGGCTTTAATCAAAACATCAAAGCGTGTATTCTTATGCGCTAAAATTTTACATATATATCCAGAGTGAAACGGAGCACATCATGGCCAGCCGTGGAATTAACAAAGTTATTTTGGTGGGGAATCTAGGTAACGACCCTGAAATTCGTTACATGCCTAATGGCGGTGCAGTTGCAAACATTACGATTGCGACTTCTGAGTCATGGCGTGATAAAGCGACTGGCGAACAGCGCGAAAAAACAGAGTGGCACCGTGTTGCACTATTCGGCAAGTTGGCGGAAGTAGCAGGTGAGTACCTACGTAAAGGTTCTCAAGTTTACGTTGAAGGCCAACTTCAAACTCGTAAATGGCAAGATCAAAGTGGTCAAGACCGTTACACTACTGAAGTGGTTGTTCAGGGCTTCAACGGTGTAATGCAAATGCTAGGCGGTCGTGCTCAAGGTGGCGCTCCTATGGGTGGTCAACAGCAGCAACAGCAAGGCGGTTGGGGTCAGCCTCAACAACCAGCTCAGCAGCAGTACAACGCTCCACAGCAACAGCAGCAACCTCAACAACAGGCTCCGCAGCAACCACAGCAGCAATACAACGAGCCACCAATGGACTTCGACGACGACATTCCGTTCTAAGTAGAGTCTTCAAGATTGCATTTAAAAGGCCGCGAATTTCGCGGCTTTTTTATTTTCATGGTTTGTCTGAAAGGACTGTAATCATTTCGAATTGTAATTCGAAGACCTTCACTCTCAAATATCGAATGATGGTTTGTTTCTTTCCGCCTCAGTCTCTCACATTCACACGAATACGATTGTTTACTGAACGCTTATCAAGTATAAATATTTCAATAAGGTATATGATGAATAGAAAAGGAATTTGGTATTCATGAGGTATACCCCAACTCTTAAGCTAAGCACGCGGCTGGTGGCTTTTGTCACTATGATCGTTATATGCGCAATGTTTATCTTGTTTGTCGGCGGCACCCTCTCTTTTAAACGACTAGGGCAAGAGTATCTCACCCATTATTTGGAAGGGATCGTTGAGGTTGTTGATAAAGAGATGGAAGATCCTGATGCCGCATACTCGATGCAGCGCTGGATGCCGAAAATGCTTCAAGCCAGCAACATTGTCGAGATGACCCTCTCGGCGAATGATGCCGTGGTTTACCGCTTTAAAGACACCACCCATAAAATAGACAGCTCAGTGTTGTTTGAGCAAGAGTACCCACTTACTCACAACCAAGATTATGTTATCTATTTTAAGGTTATTCCTCCCTATCTAGGTTACAGCTACTCAATGCAAGCGCTTTGGTCTATCACGCTTGCTGTGGTTCTGATCATCTTCTGTTTAATGCGCGGTGTTGCTTGGCTAAAAGAGCAACTGGCAGGCTCCGAAATGCTTGAAGAGCGCGGCAGAATGATTTTGGCTGGCCGCGTTGAACAATATGCAAAGGGAGATGAGCGAGAATGGCCTTACACGGCGAGTGAAGCGCTCGATGTGTTGATTGAAGAGTTGCAGGATGCGCGTCAAGAACGTAGCCGATTCGATACCTTTATTCGTACTCAAACTTTCCTCGATAAACTTACTGGAACGGCGAACCGAGTGTTGTTTGACAGTAAGTTGGAATCAGCCTTGTTGGAAAGTGGTGCACGCGGTGCAGTACTACTGATTCGAATCCAAGACTGGAAACTTGTAGAAGAAGAGCAGGACAAGCAAACCTGTGATGAGTTTATTGTGGAAGTGGGTAGCTTACTTTCCAATTTAGTTCAGCGTTACCCTGACGTGGTGTTTTCTCGCTACTACAATGCCGATTTTGCACTTTTCTTGCCTCATCAATCCGCAAAAGATGTGGCTAACTTAGCTTCTCAATGCATTCGCCAATTGGAAAAGCTTCACCCGCCATATCCGTTAGAGTTGGATAACTGGTGCCACATTGGTATCACGACTTATAAAGAGGGTGAGCGTCACAGCCAAATCATTGATGAGGCTGAGACGGCGTTACGTAGTGCCCAGTTACAGAACAATAACAACTGGAGCCGCTTTAAAAAGTGGAATCATGATGAAGATGCTCGAGGAAGTGTGAGATGGCGTACGTTATTTGATTCAGCACTCACATCTAAAAATGTGATACTCTACGCACAATCTGCCTATCTAATAAGTGATGTGGCGCATAAAAAACCTTTGCACGACGAGTTAACATGTCGGATTCGCGACCCAGAAAATGGAATTGTGAAAGCGTCTCGTTTTATTTCAGCGGTGCGACAAGTCGGTTATGAAGCGCAAATGGACCGCGCAGTTGTTAATAAATTCTTAAAAGACTTTAAACACAACTTCGATAGTAGTCAGACGTATGTTCTTAACCTCAATGTGATTCCTTTTGGGCATCGAGAATATTTCAAATGGTTCCGTGATGAACTCTTACAGTTGTCACGAGAGCAAAGAAAGTGTCTCATTTTTGAGTTTGTAGAAGCACAATTTGTAAGACACTTAGACTTTATGCGACCAGTCGCTAAAATGCTGGCCGGTTTAGAATGCCACCTTATGATTGGGCAAGCGGGGCGTACTATCGTCAGCACGCATTACTTAAAAGAAGTGGACATTCGTTATCTCAAGCTACATCGCAGCTTAGTAACAAAAATCGACCAGAGACATGAGAACCAGTTGTTTGTTCGCAGTATGTTGGGTGCGGCCGCAAACAGTAAAACAAAAATAATAGCAGTGGGAATTGAGAATAAGCACGAGCTGAACACCCTAATTGAATTGGGGGTTCACGGTGGGCAAGGACGTTATTTCTCTTCAGAAGAGCAATACCTTCCTCGCTCTGAATCAATGCAACTTTCTCAATCTGAATCTCAAGTGAAATTGGGAAGAAGAAATCGCTGGCGAAAAAAATAAAGATAATAATCATGGATTTTAAAGCAGTACTCGACAAGCTCAAGCGATCATCGGTCGGTGGTCGCACTTGCTTTTTGGTTATTCAGCCAGACGCAGTTTATTTATCATCACCCCTTAAAAGCAGTCGACCATCCAAGTTTGAGATCTCAGAATCGAATTGGGAGCGCGCATGTGAGCAAGCGTTAAGCGTTGCTGCAAGCTCTTACGATTCTTTAGCGGTTGTGCTTTCTCACAACTACTATCAGATGTATCAAATTGATAAGCCAGCGATGCCGCGTAATGAATGGCCTGCTGCACTACCATTTTTGCTAAAAGAGCTGATCTCTGAACGTGCGATCGACATCATTGCCGATGCGGTTGAGTTACCCAACTCAAACAAAGTTCAAGCTTACGTCTTATCACGAAAGATCCTCGATAAGTTGGTATTGTTGGCAAGTCGAGTTCAATTGCCTTTGGAAGCGATCATTCCTGAAGATGACGTTTGGGGGGATACTTCTGGTGAACTTGGCAACTTTTTATTGCTTCAACGCAGTGCTCGAGGACACTTCCGCATCAGTGCGTTTGTCGAGCATACCATCGCATTCCACCGCTCTATTCGCAGTGTCACCCCTCCACTAACAGGTGTGCCGTCTAGCGAGTTGCAGATGGACAGTCTATCTCTTGAGTTGCAACGCTCAATTGATTACCTCTCTTCTCAACTTCGCCACGTGCAATTGCATCAGTTGAAAGTATGTTGTGATGATGAAGATGAAAATGAACTGGTTGAGTCGCTTAACTATCGTTTAAGCACGAAGGTTTCTGCATTATTGGCTGAAGATCATGAACCTTCTGGCCATGTCTTAGCCGATACGGCAGCAACGTCTAATACTCGACGCGTTAATCTGTATCCAGATTTCTTAAAACCGAAAAAGAACCTGCTAACGCTAAAAAACGTGGCGATTTCTTGGGGTGTGGCTGCCGCGGTTATTTTCCTTTCTTACGGTTATGTGACTTGGCAAAGTGATGGCGTAGAAGATGAAATCGCCATTGTAAAAAGCAAAGGCAACATCATGAAATCTGAGTTAGATCGTTACCAAGCTCAGTTACGCAAGCATCAACCAGACACCAATAAACTCGCTGCCAAAGCGCGTCTGGAGCGTGAAGTAAAAGCCAAGCGTGATTCACTGAAAGCCGTTGGTAAATATGATGATTCCCAACGCACAGGTTATTCGGGCGTGATGCAATCGCTCGCTAAGCTTGGCAGCAATAATATTTCTTTGTCTGAAATTCGTATCGACCACAACACATTAGATTTAAAAGGTCTGGCAAGAACGCCAAGTTCTGTTCCCAATTGGGTCAGCCAGTTCAAGAATGAGATCAGTTTAATTGGTCGTACCTTTGATGATGTGAAGATTGGTCGTAATGACGACAATATCGTGACTTTTGAATTGAAGACGCGCGGAGGCAAAGAAGAAAAATGAACGAATTCTGGCTTTCTTTAGAAGAGCGCTTTGATGAAATGAGCGCACGCGAAAAAGTTCTGATCGCACTATGTGGATTGGTCACTGTCGTGATGCTGCTGTTTACTTTGGTACTGGAACCAAAGCTCAATGAAGTGGTGAGTAACGACAAACTCTTGAGTAACTTGAAGCAGACTAATCAAAAAACCGAAATTGACATTTTGCGTATTCAGGCTCAACTGAAAAAGGATCCTAACGCAGAGATTGATCAAGCAATTTCCCAATTGCTGACTGAGAGTCAACATCTGTCGATGCAGCTTTCAGAGATCATTGAACATCTTATTACACCTTCACAGATGGCAGCTTTGCTCGAAAGTGTATTAGAGCAGCAAAGCGGAATTCATTTATTGTCGCTTCAGACATTGCCTGCGGAGCCGATAACGGAAGATAAAGAAGCGTCGCAATACTCCGGATACTACGTGCACCCAGTGCGTATGGAGTTAACAGGTGATTACTTTGCCATCGCTAACTACTTGACCAAATTAGAAAGCTTGCCAGCAAGTTACTACTGGCGCAGCTTCAGTTATAAAGTTGAAGCGTATCCAAAAGCGAAGTTGGTGTTGGAAGTGTACACATTAGGTTCTAGAGAGGAGTTTATTGGTGGTTAAGAAACTCATTACCTCACTTGTTCTTGTGGTTGCTGCCGGTTCTAGTTGGGCCAACCAAGATCCAACAGCGCCTCTTGGCTGGCAAAAAACAGCGACAGAATCGCAAGCCAAACCGAAAGCAAAACAGTACCGCTTACCAACGCTCAACAGCATCGTATGTAAGCCGAACACTGAATGTGTCGCTATTTTGAATAACCGTATTGTCGAGCCTGGCGTGAAACTTAACGGATATCGAGTAGCCAGTATCAATAGTGAATTTGTAACTTTAAAGCGTGGTGACCGTCAGTGGAAACTAGAGCTTTTTGGTTTGAACGTAAAAAAATAATAACCAGAGCCTGATCAGATATGCGCAAATTAGTTGTAGGAATAGTGATTGCTTCCTTAATGGGTTGTTCTATGGGTCACCGTGATCCAGTAGAAGTGAAGCAAGCACTGAACGAATCTATCAATGAAGCAAACAGTCGTGCACTTGAAGATATCCCTTCTTCTGTGCAAGCCGATCTTATGCCAAACCTAGACAGCAGTGTTTCTTCTCAGCAAGGCACTCTGAAGCGTTTCCGTATCCAAGCTAATGCAGTTGAAGCGCGCAGCTTCTTTGCTTCCTTAGTGAAAGGAACGGAATACAGTGTCGCAATCCACCCTGCTGTACAAGGCAATATTACGGTTAACCTATCAGACGTGACACTGGACGAAGTGCTTAATGTCGTACAAAACATGTATGGTTATGACGTTGTGAAGTCAGGCAAAGTGATTCAAATTTACCCAGCAGGTATGCGAACAGTTACGATTCCTGTCGATTACCTACAGTTCAAGCGTTCTGGTCGTTCATTAACGAGCATTGTGACTGGGTCGGTGACGTCTGCGGGTACATCAAATTCAGGTAGTAGTTCTGATGACTCTGATTCGTCAGATTCAAACAGCGATAACGGCGACAGCTCGACAACATCGACAGGTGGTACTCGCATTGAAACTATCACAGAAAGTGATTTTTGGCCGATGCTGCAACAAGCGGTCGCGAACCTTATTGGATCTGGCAAAGGCCAGAGTGTTGTTGTTACCCCACAAGCAGGTGTGATAACCGTTCGTGCCTTCCCTGATGAGATTCGCGAAGTTCGTGAGTTCTTGGGTGTCTCTCAAGAACGTATGCAACGTCAGGTTATTCTGGAAGCAAAAATTCTAGAAGTCACATTAAGTGACGGTTACCAACAGGGTATCAATTGGTCAAATATGTCAGCCTCTATTGGTAACTCGGGTAGTGTTGTCGTTGACCGAAACCCAGTGACACTACCTTTAGATGCAATTGGCTCGCTACTCGGTGGACAAACTAACGTTACTTTCTCTGATGGTAACTTTGAAGCGGTAATGAACTTCATGGCCACTCAAGGTGATTTGAACGTGCTTTCTAGCCCGCGCATCACTGCAGCAAACAATCAAAAGTCCGTCATTAAAGTGGGTACCGACGAGTACTTCGTTACCGAGCTGTCAAGTAATGCAGGTAATGGCGAGAACTCCAACGCAGTGCCTGAAGTTGAGCTTACACCTTTCTTCTCTGGTATCTCTCTAGATGTGACTCCGCAAATCGATAATAAAGGCAATGTGTTCCTGCACGTTCATCCTGCAGTTATTGAAGTGGAAGAAGAGATTAAGAACCTCAACCTTGGTGGCGACTTCCAAAACATCCAACTTCCACTAGCGAAAAGCTCGATTCGTGAATCTGATTCTGTAATTCGCGCAAAAGATGGTGATGTGGTTGTTATTGGTGGTTTGATGAAGCAGCAAAACCTAGAGCAAGTATCGAAAGTACCGTTCTTAGGTGATGTACCCGCGCTTGGTAATTTATTCCGCAACATCAACAATGTGACGCAAAAAACAGAGTTGGTTATTTTGCTAAAGCCAACGGTTGTTGGTGTGAACACGTGGCAGAAAGAGCTAGAGCGTTCACGTGATTTATTGCAAGAGTGGTTCCCTGACGCTGAGTAATCAGCGTTAGGAAGTGTCGTTTAAACGTGGTTTTGTGATTCGACTATGTACTTGTCGCATTTTGGATTTCGAGTTCAGCCTTTTTCTCTAACCCCAAACACAGAAATGTTTCTGGGGTTAGTCCCTCATTATGAGGCCATTCAAACTATTATGGCTGCGGTCAAAATGGGAGAAGGGGTTATCAAGGTGACTGGGGAAGTCGGCACAGGTAAAACGATGGTTTGCCGCAAGCTGATTGAACAAATCGAATCACAAGTGGAATTGGTTTATTTGCCTAATCCAGTATTGAGCGGTGAGCAGCTTCAGTTTGCAGTCGCAAGAGAGCTTGGCATCGAAGATACCGACCCATTAAAAATCGTTTCACTGATTCAAGAGCATCTGATTGAAGTACACGCTTCAGGTAAGAACACTGTTCTTATTGTCGATGAGGCACAAGCGCTTTCAACAGAAGCACTCGAGACTTTACGTTTATTCGGCAACTTAGAAACCGAACAAGATAAGCTGATCCAATTGGTTTTATTTGGTCAGCCTGAATTGGATGAGCGTTTAGAAACGCATGAACTCAGACAGTTTCGTCAACGCATTACGTTCAGTTGCCAACTTCGCCCTCTCTCTATTGAAGAAGGGGTGGCGTACATCAATAACCGTTTAGACAAGGCCGGTAATGGTGCGCATATCTTTTCAATAGAGCAGAAGAAAGCCATTTGGCGTTCGGCGATGGGAATTCCTCGTTTGATTAACCAAATTAGCCATAAAGCCCTGCTTTCGGCGTTTAATGACCGTTGTACGCTTTTGAAAAATCAACACGTTTACGTTGCGATGCACGATACCTTCGATGCACGTAAACCTAAGTTTAAAACTCCAAGATTTTGGGGATGGAGCTAACCTTGAGTGCCATCAATAAAGCATTATCAGAACTTGCTGAAAAAGAATCGCCTTCGGATTTAACCAAGGCCGATATTCCGAGTATCTCACGTAGCAAACCGTGGCTTTGGCTCGTTGGTGGCTTTTCATTGAGCTTAGCCGTCGGCGGATGGGCTGTGTCTCAAGGTCCAGCGCCCGTTGAAAACATGGCGACGACTACCGTGATGTCCGTTAGTCAGGTTAATCGTCCTTCCGCTCAAGTGGTTGAAGTGAGCCACTCACCAACAAGTAAGGTGACGCCTGAGTTAGACAATGTGGTGTATGCGCAAAGAATTGAAAGACCCAAAGTAACGGTACAAGTTCCTGTGGTGAAAGCGGTTCCACAAGTCGACGATTTCGAGCCTCGTAAGCAAGTCGTCAGCGCACAAGAGCAGCCTATTTTATTAGCGAGTTTGAGTGGCAGTACGCAACAAACATCAACGGCAGCACAAGACAGTTCAATGCGTATTGAACAAGTGGAATTGACGCATCAACAGTTGGCGGAGAAAGCGCTAGGTCGTGCAGACAAAGCCATGGATGCCAATGACATGAAGACAGCACTGGCTGCTTTCTCCGAAGCATTGCGTTATCAACCAAGTAACGTCGAAGCTCGCCAGAAGCTATCGGCGCTTTACTTTGGTAAAGGGGATACACGCAAAGCTTATGAAATTCTACAAGCTGGCATTCAGCTCGATACAGATAACCAAGGTTTGCGTTTAGCGTTATCCAAGCTTTTAGTCAAAGCAGATCAACCAGAAGCAGCACTCAGCCCATTAGCCTACCTGCCGGATTCACCGACTCGTGATTACCTTGCGATGCGTGCTGCATTGGCTCAAAAGCAAAAGCAAAATGACATTGCGCTCGAAAGCTACCAGTTACTGACGCGGCGTGAACCAGAAAATGCACGCTGGTGGCTAGGCCTCGCGATTCAACAGGAACGCGCTTTAAGCTTTACATTGGCGATTGCTTCTTATCAGCAGGCGCTGGGTAAAGTGGGTATCTCAAATCAATCTCAGGCATTTATTCGTGATCGTCTGAACATCTTAAAACAACTGGAGAATGCGCAATGAGAATTCAGTTGAGAAAACGCCTTGGCGATCTGTTAGTTGAAGAAGGTATTGTTTCTGAAGATCAAGTACAACAAGCGTTAGCGGCGCAGCATAGTACAGGACAGAAGCTTGGAGATGCACTGATTGACCTTGGTTTTATCAGTGAAAAGCAGATGCTCGAGTTTTTATCGCAGCAACTGGGTTTGCCGCTGATTGATTTAAGTCGTGCGCCTGTCGATGCAGAGGCGGTGCCGATTCTTCCTGAAGTTCATGCTCGACGCTTACGTGCCATGGTCGTCGCTCAAAATGGTGATACGTTGCGTGTTGCAATGAGTGATCCTGCGGATTTGTTTACTCAAGAGTCATTAATGAACTTGTTGGGCGAATACAATCTGGAATTCATCATTGCCCCTGAGCGTCAACTGGTTGAAAGCTTTGACCGTTACTACCGCCGAACCAAAGAAATCGCATCGTTTGCCGAGCAGTTGCAAGCTGAGCACCAAGATGTCGAGGCATTTGATTACGGTATTGACGGAGCAGACAGCGAAGAAGTTACGGTTGTTAAGCTGGTTAATTCGATGTTTGAAGATGCGGTTCAAGTGGGCGCTTCGGATATCCATATTGAACCAGACGACAAAGTCCTACGCTTGCGTCAGCGCGTCGATGGTGTGTTGCATGAAACGTTACTGAACGAAGTCAACATTGCTTCAGCTTTGGTACTTCGTCTTAAATTGATGGCGCATTTAGATATCTCCGAGAAGCGCTTGCCACAAGACGGTCGCTTTAATATCAAAGTACGTGGTCAGTCGGTCGACATTCGTATGTCGACATTGCCGACTCAGTACGGCGAATCGGTGGTAATGCGTCTACTCAACCAATCCTCTGGTTTGCGTAAGCTTGAGGACTCCGGTTTACCCGCAGAGTTGCTTTCGCGTCTTCGTCGCCAACTGTCTCGTCCTCACGGCATGATCTTGGTTACCGGCCCGACGGGTTCTGGTAAAACCACCACGCTTTACGGCGCATTGAGTGAATTGAACGAGCCGGGTAAAAAGATCATCACCGCAGAAGACCCGGTGGAATACCGATTACCTCGTATTACTCAGGTTCAAATCAACAGCAAAATTGACCTGACGTTCTCTCGCGTGCTGCGAACTTTCCTTCGTCAGGACCCGGATATCATTCTTATTGGTGAGATGCGTGACCAAGAGACGGTCGAAATTGGTTTGCGTGCCGCACTGACAGGTCACTTGGTATTAAGTACCTTGCACACTAACGATGCTGTTGATAGCGCTCTTCGTATGATCGACATGGGGGCGCCTGGTTACTTGGTGGCAAGTGCCGTGCGCGCGGTGGTTGCTCAGCGTTTAGTGCGTCGCGTATGTCCGGATTGTAAAACGACAGAACAGCTTGATGGTGCTCGTCAACAATGGCTAGCGGGTCGATTCCCGAACCAAGTTGGTGCGACTTTCCATAAAGGTGTCGGTTGCCAAAACTGTAACTTAACGGGCTACCGAGGCCGAATCGGTGTGTTTGAAATGCTCGAGCTTGAGCATGAAATGATGGATAAGTTACGTGCAAACGACGCAGTGGGTTTTGCTCAAGTGGCTCGACGTTCAGGCAACTACAAGCCGCTGCTTGCTTCTGCAATGGAACTCGCATTGCAAGGCTCAGTCAGCTTGGATGAAGTGATGGCTCTGGGTGAAGGCGATGCTTCCGGTAAAATCGATCCAATTCTAATGTAGGTAAGTGAATGCCAACTTTTCGTTATCAAGGCCGCACCTTAGACGGCTCATCAACCAGTGGTAAAGTCGAGGCTGTAAATTCAGAATCGGCGGCGGAAGCGTTGATGAACAAGGGTATTATTCCCTTAAACCTGCGTTTAGAGAAAGAAGGGGTAAAGAGCAAAGTCAGTTTATCAAAACTGTTTGTGCCTGCGATTCCGCTTGAAGTCATTATCTTATTTTCTCGTCAGCTATTTAGTCTGACCAAAGCGGGCGTACCGCTACTGCGTTCTATGCGTGGTTTGCTACAAAACTGCGAAAACAAGCAACTGAAAGAAGCGCTTGAAGATGTGGTTGCCGAGTTAAGCAACGGTCGTGGCCTTTCTTCCGCAATGCAACCTCATACCAAAGTGTTCAGTCCACTGTTTGTGTCGATGATCAACGTAGGTGAAAACACTGGTCGTCTTGATGAAGCATTGCTGCAATTAGCTAACTATTACGAGCAAGAGCTCGAGACGCGTAAGCGCATCAAAGCTGCAATGCGCTATCCAACCTTTGTGATTGTTTTTATTACCATTGCGATGTTTATTTTGAACATTCTGGTTATCCCTGAATTTGCCTCGATGTTCACTCGTTTCGGTGTGGAACTACCATTGCCTACACGAGTCTTGATTGCGACGTCTAACTTTTTTGTTAATTACTGGGGCTTGTTGATTGCTGCCATCGTTGGTGCGCTCTTAATCTTCCGCTCTTGGGTTGCAACTGCTGATGGGCGAGAGAAGTTCGATAAACTGCGCTTGAGATTACCCATTGTTGGCGACATTGTGAACCGTGCCCAGCTTTCTCGATTTTCAAGAACCTTCTCGTTGATGCTGAAATCCGGTGTGCCTCTAAACCAATCACTTGCATTGGCTGGTGAAGCGCTTGGCAACAAGTTCTTGGAAAACCGAATTCTTGAAATGAAATCGGCGATTGAAGCGGGTAGTACCATTTCAGTTACGGCAATCAACAGTAAGATTTTTACGCCTCTGGTCATCCAGATGATTGCCGTGGGTGAAGAAACGGGTCGAATTGATGAACTGCTATTGGAAGTATCGGACTTTTATGACCGTGAAGTAGATTACGACTTAAAAACCCTGACTGCCCGAATAGAACCGTTACTTTTGGTCATTGTTGCGGGCATGGTGATGGTATTGGCATTGGGGATCTTCCTGCCGATGTGGGGGATGCTGGACATCATCAAAGGCGGCTAACGGGGTGGTTGAAAATCAAAGTCGAGCGACACTGATTCTTGCTGCTGTCGTTGGAATTATTGTGCTTGCCGCATTTATGCAAAAGTTAAAACCGATAGAGCAAGAAGCGCAAGAAACAGGAGCGAAACTTGCTAAGGTTTGGATGCAAGATAGTGTGCAACGATACCACCAAGCTTGGCTCGTTCATGGAGAGCCTAAGTTGCTGTTAATGGACGGTTTTGAGCTTAATATGACAGAAGGGGGGTTAGTGTCACCTTTCAAATCAAGCGGTGCGCTCGATTGTGACTATTGGTTGGCGGTCCATTACCCGCAACGTAAAATTATGGCGAGCGAGTTGTTAGAAATTCGTGGAGCAATTAAAAGTAATAGTTATACATGTGACTATACTTATGAAAATGGACAGAGAGTTGTTGTTATATCGAACGCTAATCGTCTGAAAATAGATGTCGAAATGTCGGCGGAGTGATTTTTTTGACACTTTAGTACTATAAATAGGAATGAAAGTCGGTATAATGCAAATATTACCATAAGCAAAAGGTTGTAATAAAAAGTAAACCGCAAGGTGATTCACTTTTTATCTCGGCTTTAACTTAACAATGGCGAATCGTCATTCTGCTCAAGCGGTAGAAAAAGGGCTCAATGAATAAATATCGGTTTATCGTTGAGATGCCACACCGTTTTGACATTATCCAAAATGGTCGCATGACCGATAAAACTTTGCAGTCACTCTGCATGCTTACATAGAGAGAGTAAACAATGAAAAGACAAGGTGGTTTCACCCTTATCGAATTGGTAGTGGTAATTGTAATCCTAGGTATTCTAGCGGTAACTGCGGCGCCACGTTTCCTTAACCTGCAAGATGATGCTCGTAACTCTACCCTTGAAGGGTTAAAAGGCGCTATTACTGGTGCATCAGGTATTGTATATGGTAAATCAGCTATTGCGGGTACGGAAACTGCTTCTTCAGAAACTAAATTAGATTTAGGTAATGGTGAAACAATCGACACTATTTACGGCTACCCTGTTGCAACTCTAGCAGCATTACAAGAAGTAGTAGATGGTCTAGGTGCTGATGAAGACTTTGTTGAGAAAGCCGGTACTGCCACAGGTAAGGTGTATTTTGGTATTGATAAGTACACTAAAAAGTGTGTTGAGTACACTCAAGCTACCTCTTCGGCTGTTGCATCCACTACTGTAGTGGATACAGGTGCTAGCAACCTTTGTAACGATAATTAATCGTAATTGGTAGAGGCCAGCTAGTCTGGCCTTTATCTCTTTATTTTGATTAATCTCGGAATAGTACATATGCGTAAATCATCGGGTCTTAGTGCAATAGAGTTTGTGGTTGTACTGATCATCTTGGGTGTTATCGGTTATGTGGTATTACCAAGATTTATCAGCTTCAAGCCAGAAACTTACGAAGCAAAGTGGGAGCAAACTAAGCAAACCGCTGAGCATGTTTCTGAGACGCTAAGCAACAAAGAAACTTACGATCGAATTGAAGAAGAATTGGAGCGATCAAAAGGGGAGAAATAACCTTTATTGGTTATTTGAACACCAGCTCACAGTTCGAATTTGAAACTTATAAACCTATCATTATTCTCATAATTTCATCGTATACTTACTTCGCTTGTCCTAAGCCTAAGGTTGGGTTATGAAAATTCGCAGCTCTACATTAGGGTTTACATTAATGGAGCTGATCCTAGTGATCGTCCTCCTTTCCATTCTTTCTCTCTACGCTGCTAGCCGATTTATGGGCAAAGGTAGTGTCTCCGCGTTTGCGCTTCAAGAGCAGGCTATTTCAGTGATTCGCCAAGTACAGGTGAATCGCATGCAATCAAACACCTCAACCACAGATACCAATTTCCAATTGCAAGTCTCTTCTAGTTGTATTGGTTCAATGGAGGCATGTTCATTAACTGGTAGTGCGAAAGAGGCTCGTAGCGATCTCGTTGAGGATGACTCTGCAACGTTCAGTTTAACTGGAGCGACAAGCCCGATTAACTTCGATTTACTGGGGAATCCGTTGAATGTCGCTTCTGGTGGCGTGTCTATTCTTATCCGTGATGTAAACGGTCAAAGCCAATGTCGAGTACTGATTAATTCTCAAGGCTATGTCTCTGAGGGTTCATGCTCATGAGAAAGCAACTCGGTATGACCTTAGCTGAAATGATCATTGCTATTGTCCTAATGGGCGTTGCGATGGTGGCGTTTACTTCCTTCCTTGTTCCTCAAATTCGTGACTCCGCGATGCCACACTATCAAACCCGAGCAACTGCGCTTGGACAAAGCTTTATGTCGCAAATACTAGCGCGTGGCTTTGACCAAAATAGCGACTTTGACGGTGGTTTACTACGTTGTGGAGAGAGTTCACTTGGAGCGCCAAATTGTACTGCCAGTCTTGGTCCTGACTCTGGTGAGTCTATTCCTGAAAACTTCAACGATGTCGATGATTACATCGGTTGTTGGAGTACACCAACGACAGCTAGTCAATGCCAAGGGACAAACCGTGGCAATATCTCAGATATCTTGGGCACAAGTAGTGAAGACAAGTACCGTAACTTTCGAGTTGAAGTTGGCGTGGCATATGACGATCTGAGTGCGACACCACCGACAGGAATCACTAACTATAAAAAAGTCACAGTTACGATTTTTGCTAGTAATGCTCAACCTCTGACACTAACTGCAATAAGAGGTAACTACTGATGAAAGTTCGTGGTTTTACCTTAATAGAGATGATCGTCACCATTGTGATCGGTAGCTTTATCATGCTCGGTATTGCGGGTTATGTGCAGTTAGGCATGAAGGGATACGCAGACACGATTGATCGACAGCGCATGCAAACTCAAGCGCAGTTTGTGTTGGAAAAAATGTCGCGTGAAATTCGTCACGCAGTCCCAAACAGCTTTCATGTACCTACCGGAACTACCAATTGCTTAGAGTTTGTTCCAATTGAGTATTCTGGCTTTTACACGCTGACAAATAACAACTTAGAGTTTCTACTTGGGAACGACTCAACGTTAAATCCTATCCCTCCTAACCGTTGGATGGTGATTAACCCCAGCCGTTATGAGGACTTGCAATCCACCTCTTCACAGAGTCTAGCTGTAGGTGGTTTAGCTAAAACAGACGGTGTGTTTGTTGTTAGTGGGGCGGCAAGTACGATTGGTGGCACTTCTATCTCTAGCCGTCATTACATTTACCAAAATAAATCAGAAGTTCGTTACTGTTTTGATAATGATGAAGTTATTCGCAATGGCATTACGGTTGCAGATAGCGTGGATACCTCTGTTAGTGATATGCACTATCTAGAACCAACCCTGCAAAGGGGCGGTATTGTGCATATCAACTTAGAGTTCACTCAAAACGGGGAGCGTAGTGTTTACCAGCAAGACGTACAGGTGTTGAATGTTCCGTAAAAATACTCAACAGGGTAATGTCCTGATCGTCGTTTTGTTCGTCATCATTGTAATGGGCTATCTAGCCGCATCATTGATGAAGGTGAGTTGGTCAAACCAAAGTACGTTAACGAGAGAATTCTTAGGAACTAAAGCTTGGTTTATTGCTCAATCTGCCAATGAGTGGGCACTGACTCAGCTGTATCCGTTAAATAATGACGAGCCTGATGTAGCTAGTTTTTGTGCGAACACCGTAAGTGGTGCGACACCAAATGTAACGGTAGGCACTGGTTGTCAGCTTAGAGCGATGACATGTTCAAATATTGGTACCTTTAATGCGGGTGCCTCTGAAGCTGAATCTCTATTTCGTGTGCAAGCCACAGCAGTTTGTGGCACCGGGGTTGCACAAGTACAGCGACAACAAGAGATTTGGGTTAGGGAGTAAATAATAATGAGAAAAATAATAACGCTAATACTTGCTAAAGTACTTTTACTTTCTTCATTTGCAAGTTTTGCTGCTGTCAATAACAACCCTCAGTTTGAGTTCGGCACTATCCCTGCCGAAGACTGTCAGGTTCTGAATAATGAGCGAGGTGTCACTTGTGATATCAAGTTCCAAAATACCTACGATGAAGAACCGTTGGTCTTCGTTATGTCGACGATTGATGCATCAATGTCTAACTTTTCTCAAAAGAAAACGGAATACCCGTCAGATCTGCGAGTATGGTCAAAGTCTAAAACTCAAGCGACAATCAAGCAGTTGTTCCCTCCTCATAGCGCCGCATGTAAGCGCTTGAGGTACAACTCAAGCAAGAAAAAGTGGCAATGTACAAACAATAACAACCAAGGTGAAATAGTTACTTTTGTTGACGCGCCAATGGAAGATATTGATTATCTAGTTATTGAACCTGGTGTTATTAAGTTTGACGGTGATGCCATGATTGTAGCTGGTGAGGTTAGCTCGAATCTCACGTACTCGAATATTGGTGGTTCAACGTATCGCAACAAAGAGGTTAAGTTTCGAGACTTTGGCCTAAATACATCATTTGCATCTGCCCCTGGTGTCTTGGTGCAATTGCAAACACGAAAGAATTACTCAGGCAATGAACCGTTATGGTTGAGCTCGATTGCTTTGAATCCTACCACCAAAGGTTTCTCACTAATTATTGACCGTTCTGAAGTGACTAGAAACTCAGTTTTGTCTAGGTCAGAAGATGTGGCGTTTGTAGCCGGTCTAGGGCAAGGCTTTGTTAACGGCCGTAAGTTTTGGCTTGGGGATGGTTCTACTCGAAATACACTCGGTGATCTTGATGATAACGTTATAAAGCCAGTCACTGAAGGTTGTTTGCAAGTCAGTGACTTTCCTGTTTCGGGCTTTAAATCTGCACCAGTATTACTTGCTTCTAAACGAACTCGTAATGGTAACAATGGTGGTTGGTTGCGTCGTTGTTCAGTAACGAAGAATGGCGTTGCTCTTATCAACGAAGAAGATATGCAAAGAGACTCCGAGCGTGGTCACGTGGTCGAACCTTTCTCCTACTTCCTTTTCGACAAGCCTCCTGTAGATGACGTATGTCAGCTTTTCCCATCTCCAGCTCAAACATGGGATACCAATACGAATGGTGAACTAGTGATGAGTAATAATACTCTTATCTCTGGCGCTAACTTAAGTAATGGGAAACGGTATGTAGGTTTTAAGCCGGGGAAAATCACCATGCACAATAATGCGAGTTGTGACAACCAGAGTTGCCTCGGTGATTCTGGTTTGATGGTGAAGAAACAAACATTGGAAAGTTTTAGAAGCCCGCAAGATCCTAATTTGCAAAATGTGATTGTCAGTGGAAGGCATGGTGTGGGGGAAAGAACGTTTCGCAACAACGAAATTATTGGCAATCTGTCTGTTGAAGAAACAGGAACTGTTTACTTTGAGGCGGGAACTTACTGGGTTGGTTCTATCAATATAAACAATGCTGGCAAGATCATAATTCCTGATGGTGAAAAAGTTACGATTCATGCAAAGTCGGTTTCTATCAGTAATAACAACAGTTTCTTTGGTGAATTGGAAGGTGGTGAATTAATTGTACTTGTGCATGACTCTCAGTCTAGTTATGTAAATTTTGGCAACAACACCGCATTTTCTGGACTGCTTTACAGCGAAGTAGACGTGCCTTTAAGTAACAACGTGATTGTGAATGGTGCAATCACAGCTAGAAATATTCGGATGTCAAATAATGCTGAAATTCATGCAACGGATAACCACTGTTTTACGCCTTCTGACAACTATGAAGTAACGCTATCACCAGCAACACAATATGCGCTGATGTGCGGAACAGACCAACCTAGCTTTGAAATAGAAACCAAGAATGATGGTTATGCGGAAAGTACAGGGGTTACTGTGCAGGTTTATCCTGATGCCGATAAGTTCTCTGTAGAGGTTGCTGATAGCACAGGTACTGGTACTTACCCAAGCTTTACAACAAGCAATGTGTCTTCGAAGCTTGGTAAGTTGAAGCTGCAAGTTACCGTTACAGATCAAAATGGTATTGAGCTTGATGACGAATATACGTTAAAGGTTACGGTGGATAATGACCCATCAAAAACGCAGACGTCTACCTTTAAATTTGTACCATTCAAATTTGACGTAGATGATCAAACAATCATAGCTGGTAAAGGTTATCAAATAGACACAAGAGTATTAGCTTGTAACGATGGCCAGCAAACTGTAGTGAAAAGTTACACGGGCTCGCCAAGTGTTCAGTTGGAAATTGAAACACCAGCTGACGGGCGCAGTGACGAGAGCTTATTAACATATGAGCCTAAATTTATTAGCTCAGAGCAAGGTAAGACATCAGATACCTTTAAGCTAATTGATTCGGGCTTGTACACAATCAAACTCGAAGATGCGAATTTCACGTGTGACCCTCAGTACTCAGATGGGTGTCCAATCGCTCCGGATGAAGAGAAAGGTGAGCAAGAATCAGTGACTCTCAATGGCTCATTCAGCGTTAAGTCTCGACCATGGAAAATTGCTGCATGTAATATTGTGGCTAAAAATGGTGGAAAAACTAACCCTGCTACACAAGCTACTGGTGATGGTTTTATTGCATCTGCTGAAAGCTTTAATGTGACCTATAAACCAGTCGTTCATAGCGAATCACGTGGTAATGCTACCAATGTTTGTGAATACCCGCTGACACAAAACTATTTCTCTGATTCAAATACGGCAGCACCACTTGATGCTGAGTTTTCTGTCTTGTATCCATCGGGTGGTGACATCGCCAACTTAGACCCAAGTAAAGGTTCAAGTTTAGACTTTAGTTCGGAAGAAGCTAAAACGGGTAAAACAGTTGAATACGTTTGGGATGAAGTTGGCTCTTTAAACCTTAAAACTAAAGCGACGTACTTGGGAATGGAGTTAGGTGAATATGACGTCATCGTTGGTCGTTTCTACCCTAAATACTTTAAGGTCGTGGACAGCTCTTGGGCTTACCCTGATGAGCTAAGTTTTGTTTACATGAACCAGCCTTTTGATGCCGTCGAGTTCAGCGTTGAGGCTTTGAATGTTAACAAAGCTGCGATTAAGAACTATGCAGACTTTGCTACCAAAGCGGAATTCAACTTAGATGATATTGGCGATTACTCAGGTCGATTCGATGCGCCAAATTTTGGTGCTGGCAGTTGGAGTAATGAGTCGGATAAAAGTATCGGAGACTTCTCAATTAGTAATAGTGGTCAATGTATCGGCAGCGCTTGTTGGAACAAAGATCTTGGTGGCAGTTACCCTGACGGGCCATTTAACTCAGTGAACGGTATTGCTAAATCAAAGATTGGCTTGATATATACGAATAATGCAGATCCAGTTGAGTACATTATTGATGATGAAAAAGGCACTAACTCACGCTTAGTCGATCAACCAGACATCCGTTTTGGCCGTGTAGACCTAGATGATGTTGGCGGTAATCAAGGCTCGACATTACGAGTACCACTTCGAGTTGAATACTGGAATGGCAGTCGCTTTATTGCTAACCCAGATGATAGTCAGACAGAAGTGATGGGAGAAACCGAAGATAATTCTCAAGTGCATATCTGGCCAACAGATAATACGGCTAAGGTTGTCTCTTTAGGTGCTGGTGGTTTAGTTGATTCAGGCTATTCTCGCTCAGTTACTGCAATGGAGGCGGAGTCTTACCGCCAGCAAACCCGCGTGTGGTTAGAACTTGATGGTGCTTTAAATGCGCTACCTTGGCTTAAATACGATTGGGATAACGATGGCTCCGAAGAAAACCCATCATCGGTCGTCACGTTTGGTATTCACCGTGGTAATGATCGCGTGATTTACCGTGGAGAACCGGGCTTAACCGGACAGTAACAAGTTAGGTTTCTTGCGTTAAGTAAGGAAACTGCAAGAAATTGAGGCTTTCTGCTCATGTTTGTGTACCAATGCCTTGCTGTGACAGCGAGGCATTGGTACATTTAGGACAATTTTTGTCTTCTAAAATTTTTGCAGGATGAGCGAAGAATATGTTTAAAAAACTTCGTGGCATGTTTTCTAACGACCTATCTATCGATTTAGGTACTGCCAACACTCTAATTTACGTAAAAGGACAGGGCATCGTTCTAGATGAACCTTCTGTAGTTGCTATTCGTCAAGATCGTGTAGGTTCTGCAAAAAGCGTTGCTGCTGTAGGCCATGCGGCAAAACAGATGCTTGGTCGTACACCGGGTAACATCTCAGCTATTCGTCCAATGAAAGATGGCGTTATCGCTGACTTCTACGTAACAGAAAAAATGCTTCAGCACTTCATCAAGCAAGTGCATGACAACAGCATTCTAAAACCAAGCCCACGTGTACTCGTATGTGTGCCTTGTGGTTCGACTCAAGTTGAGCGCCGTGCGATTCGTGAATCTGCACTCGGTGCTGGCGCGCGTGAAGTTTACCTAATTGACGAGCCAATGGCGGCGGCAATTGGTGCTGGCCTACGTGTTTCTGAGCCAACAGGCTCAATGGTGGTCGATATTGGTGGTGGTACAACAGAAGTTGCCGTTATCTCACTAAACGGTGTGGTTTACTCTTCTTCTGTACGTATCGGTGGTGACCGCTTTGATGAAGCTGTGATCAACTACGTGCGTCGTAACTACGGTAGTTTGATCGGTGAAGCAACGGCTGAAAAGATCAAGCACGAAATCGGTTCGGCTTACCCAGGTGATGAAGTTCAAGAGATCGAAGTTCGTGGTCGCAACCTTGCAGAAGGTGTGCCACGCAGCTTTAGCCTGAACTCAAACGAGATCCTAGAAGCGCTTCAAGAGCCGCTATCAGGCATCGTATCAGCAGTGATGGTTGCACTAGAACAGTGCCCACCTGAACTGGCGTCTGATATCTCTGAGAACGGTATGGTTCTGACAGGTGGTGGTGCACTACTGAAAGATCTAGATCGTCTACTAATGGAAGAAACTGGTATTCCAGTTGTTATCGCTGAAGACCCGCTAACGTGTGTGGCTCGTGGCGGTGGTAAAGCACTAGAAATGATCGACATGCATGGTGGCGATCTCTTCTCTGAAGAATAAAGTGTATGGTGAAGCTCAACATGAGCTTCACCTTCATTTCTGCTCTCTGTAATTTCAATCTGCTCCATACCTAGAATCGTCTCAAGTCGAATTCTCAGGTTGCCAAGTAAGGCTCTATATTCATGGTAGCAATCAGGTTAAAAACAAGATGAAACCGATTTTTGGCAGAGGACCATCTCTGCAATTGCGTCTGTTTTTTGCTGTCATCGTGTCGGCGAGCTTAATGCTGGCTGATAACCGTCTAGATACGTTTTCCAACGTCCGATACCTATTGAACAGTATGGTTGCGCCTATTCAGTACGCGGCCAATATGCCTCGTAGCATGTTTGATGGAATGTTCGAGCGTTTTAATACCCGTCAGGCATTGATTGAAGGCAATCGCAATTTGAAGCGAGAAGTGCTTCGCCTGAAGAGCGAGCTTATCTTGCTCGATCAATACAAAGAAGAAAACCAACGCTTACGTAAACTGCTTGGCTCTTCATTCGTCCGTGACGAGAAGAAAGTCGTGACAGAGGTCATGGCTGTAGATACATCGCCATACCGCCACCAAGTGGTGATCGATAAAGGTCGTATTGATGGTGTTTACGTCGGTCAGCCTGTTATCAATGAGAAAGGTATTGTTGGTCAGGTGACGTTTGTTGCAGCGCACAACGCACGTGTTCTTCTCCTCACTGATGCGAAAAACGCAATTCCAGTCCAAGTGATTCGTAACGATATTCGAGTCATTGCATCAGGTAATGGTGAGGTTGATGAAATCCAATTGGAGCACATCCCAACCAGTACCGATATTCAAGTGGGTGATTTGCTGGTGACATCGGGTCTTGGTGGTATTTATCCAGAAGGCTACCCTGTCGCAACTGTTACGAATGTCGATCACGATACTCGCCAAGAGTTCGCATCAATCAAAGCGGAACCTGTGGTTGAGTTTGATCGTCTGCGCTACTTGCTATTGATTTGGCCGAATGAAGACCGCCAACACAAAGTACTGCAGTCGAATGTAGAAGAAGGTTCAGAACAAGAGGTAACCGATGGCCAATAGTGTATTTAGAAGCCGAATGGTCATCGGCGTTAGCTTCTTCGTCGCGCTAGTCCTGCAAACCATTCCGTGGCCAGGTGTTTTGGATCTACTGCGTCCATCATGGCTGTTCCTCGTTACCTGTTACTGGGTGCTGGCATTGCCACACCGTGTCAATGTTGGTACCGCTCTGGTTTTAGGTTTGCTTTGGGATATTTTGATTGGTTCGACGCTTGGGATCCGAGGGATGATGATGTCGATCATTATCTACCTAGTGGCGCTCAATTTCTTGGTAATCCGTAACATGGCATTGTGGCAACAATCTATTTTGATTGCCTTTTTTACCGTGCTACTGGAACTTCTCATCTTCTGTGGGGAATATTTGAACCAGGACGTAGTATTTAATCCATTATCTCTGTGGACTGCGGCAATAAACTGTATACTTTGGCCATGGATGTTTTTACTGATGCGACGCGTCCGTCGCGCATGGCACGTAAGGTAACGTTGTGAAAAAGGGCTTATCCCTCGTTCTCGCATCGGGTTCTCCGAGAAGAAAAGAGCTGCTTGCTCAGTTAGGTTATGATTTTGATATTGTGCTTCCTGATATAGAGGAAGCCAAACAAGATCACGAGCAAGCACAAGACTACGTTTTGCGACTCTCTCTGGAAAAAGCTCAAGCAGGCTTAGCGATGGCTAAGCCTGATTCCGTTATATTGGGCTCTGATACCGTAGTGGTATGCGATAACCAAGTACTAGAAAAACCAAAAAGTTTTGAAGATTCAAAACGTATGCTCAGTAACTTATCGGGTCGTCAGCACCAAGTGATGACCGCTGTGAGCGTCGTATCATCAGAACAACAACACTCAGTGGTCGTTATCACTGACGTGTGGTTCAAACCACTGACTCATGAAGAAATAGAACGATACTGGCAGTCAGGTGAACCATGCGATAAAGCTGGAAGTTATGGTATTCAAGGACTCGGAGGGCGTTTCGTCACCCGAATCGAAGGCAGTTATCACGCCGTAGTAGGCTTACCTTTGTTCGAAACCGATCAGCTAATTCAAGAATTTTTATAATTGTTTTGAGGTGTGCACATGAGTGCAGAATTGCTGCTAAACGTGACCCCGAGTGAAACTCGCGTGGCCATGATTGAAGGTGGAGTACTACAAGAAGTTCATATAGAACGAGAATCACGCCGTGGCATTGTTGGCAATATTTACAAAGGCAAAGTAAGCCGTGTATTGCCAGGCATGCAAGCGGCGTTTGTCGATATTGGTCTAGATAAAGCGGCATTTTTGCACGCGTCAGACATCGTTCCTCACACGGAATGTGTCGCAGAGAACGAAAAACAACAATTCCAAGTACGTGATATTTCTGAGTTGGTTCGCCAAGGCCAGGATATCGTTGTGCAAGTGGTGAAAGATCCACTTGGTACCAAAGGCGCACGTCTGACAACAGACATCACTCTTCCTTCTCGTTACCTTGTCTTTATGCCGGGAGCGAGCCACGTTGGTGTGTCTCAGCGTATTGAAAGTGAAACAGAGCGTGAGCGTTTGAAGAAAGTGGTTAATCACTACTGTGATGAACACGGCGGTTTCATTATACGTACCGCAGCAGAAGGCGCAGACGAAAAAGAACTTTCTCAAGACGCGGCATTTTTGAAGCGTTTATGGCAGAAAGTCATGGAGCGTCGCTCTAAGTACAAAACCCGTTCTACCTTGTACGGTGAGCTAGGTTTAGCACAGCGTATCTTACGTGATTTTGTTGGCACTGAGCTTGACAAAATCATGGTCGACTCTCGCCTTGAATACGAGAACCTGAAAGAGTTTACGTCTGAATATGTGCCAGAGTTGACTGATAAGCTTGAGCTGTATGAAGGTGATAAGCCAATCTTCGATATGTACGACACAGAGAACGAAATCCAACGCTCTCTGGAACGCAAAGTTGAGCTTAAATCTGGTGGCTACCTGATCATCGATCAAACCGAAGCTATGACTACTGTCGACATCAATACTGGCGCGTTTGTTGGTCGTCGCAATCTAGAAGAAACCATCTTCAATACGAACGTTGAAGCGACACAAGCAATCGCACGTCAACTTCGTCTGCGTAACCTTGGTGGTATCATCATTATCGACTTTATCGATATGGCATCGGATGAACACCGTAAGCGTGTACTTACCTCTTTAGAAGGTGCTCTTTCAAAAGACCGTGTGAAAACTAACATCAATGGCTTTACTCAGCTAGGGTTAGTAGAGATGACACGTAAGCGTACGCGTGAAAGTATTGAACATATCTTGTGTTCCAGCTGTCCTACTTGTGAAGGTCGTGGCAGCGTGAAGACTGTCGAAACCGTGTGTTACGAGATTCTGCGTGAAATCACCCGAGTGAACCGCGCTTATGATGCGGACAACTTTGTTGTGTACGCATCGCCATTTGTCGCGGAAACGCTGTTGGGCGATGAGTCCCATGCGCTCGCTGAACTCGAAGTATTTATTGGTAAGCAAGTTCGTATTCAAGCTGAACACCTGTACATTCAGGAGCAGTTTGACGTCGTGATGATGTAATTGGAAAATTTGTGAATTCTGGTTTTAACCGTTTCGGGCGCTTCTGCGCGTGGAGCTTGGTTACTCTGTTGGTTCTTTTAGCCATACTAGTAACTACCCTACGCGTAGCATTGCCACAACTTAACCACTTCCAAGATGAGATCAAAACCTGGGTCAAGCAAGGCACAGGTTTTGACTTTTCTATCACCAGCGTTGCTGGTTCTTGGCGTAATAGCCACCCCTCGATTTCGTTGCAAGGTTTAGAGGCGAATTTGCCGAATAACCAAGACGCACGTTTTGCCGTTGATGAAATTCATATCGAATTTGATTTGATCCAATCGATTTTCAAGTTTCGACCTGTGGTCGCAGATTTGACAATCGACGACTTGGCTTTAGATATTCGTACCGTCGATCTTCTGTCCAAATCAGAAGGCAAAGAACCGCAAGCGAATGCCAGTAAAAATGAAAGCAAATTAATCGACCAACTCGATTCATTGCTGTTACGTCAATTTGAAGATTTTACCATTACGGACTCGCGCATTTGGTACAAATCGGTCTCTGGCGAAACGCGCCGCTTAGACATAGAGCAGCTTCGTTGGAGTAACGATGGCAAGCACCATTTAGCAGAGGGAACCGTAAGCATTGCGGATGCGAGTTTGAATGCTTTGTTAGTGCGTGCCAACTTCAAAGATCATGGTTCGCTGCGCGATGTTTCAGGCGAATTCTATGTGAGTGCGCAAGACCTCTCTGTCACACCTTGGTTAACCACTTACATGCGTGATGAGTCAGGTGTGGAATCGGGCAAGGTGAGCCTGAATACATGGCTCACTCTAAAACACAGCCAGCCGAATTATGCCTATGTTGAATTGCAGCCATCTGAGCTGGTTTGGAATGAAAATGGTCGTCATGACTTATTGCTTGAATCAGGCATTTTTAAGCTTTCCCCAGACAAAGATGGTTGGAAAGTAAATGGTCACTCACTGCAAATCCGCACTGATGACCGACCTTGGCCAGAGTTAGACGTCGCGTTTGATTGGCAGCCGGATGGTTGGTTACTTAATCTGTCTCAACTTGATATTGAAGCATTGACGCCATTAATCAAGTTAGCGCCAGAGTCGGAATCCACGAGTGAATTGCTTAACAAACTCGCTCCCAAAGGACGAGTGGAAGACATTCGTCTTTCAATGAGCGGTGGGCTTGATACCCTGCGCTACTCTGCCGAGCTAGACCAATTAGGCTTAACCCAATGGGAGTTATTGCCGGGCTTTAACCACGTGCAAGGTACTGTAGCTGGTGACTTAAATCAGGCGAAAGCCAAAGTTACCGTGATTGATGATGTTTTCCCATACGGTGATGTTTTCCAAGCGCCATTGAATATCAAACAAGGTCAGGTGGACATTATTTGGCAGCAAGACGAGAGCGGTTGGCGTTTGTGGTCAGATAAAGTGACTGCAGCGACACCTGACTTACAGGTACTTGGCGCGTTCCGTCTTGATTTCCCGAAAGATCAAAGCCCATTCCTATCGTTTTATGCCGAAGCTGACCTCTACAACGCGGGTGAAACTTGGCGTTATCTGCCAACTCTTGCGCTTGGGCAAGACCTGACCGACTACCTATCTACCGCAATTCAAGGTGGTAAGGTCAATACTGCAAAACTGCTTTGGTATGGTGAGCTTGGTGATTTCCCATACAAAGAACACAACGGTATGTTCCAAGCTTGGGTTGGATTGAAGAATGCGAAATTCAGTTTTGACACGGCGTGGCCAACCATCACCAATCTACAGTTAGATTTGCTGTTCGAAAACGATGCCATGTATTTGGACTCGAAGTCTGCGACGTTAAATGGTGTCAAAGCTAAGCGAATTACAGGACGTATTCCTGAGCTTGCTGAAGGCGGTCACATCGAAATCGAAGCCAAGGCTAGTGCGCCGGGCAATGAAGTTCGTGATTACATGATGGCAACCCCTCTCGTCGATTCAGTTGGTGCGGCTTTGACGGCATTGCAAGTGAGTGGTCCTGTTTATTCAGAGTTCCAACTCAATATCCCATTTGACTCCGAGAAAGACGCGCGTGCTTGGGGTTACGCCGATCTTAAAAACAACCGTGTTGATATTGATGCGCCGCCGATGACGTTAGAAAACGCGACGGGCCGTATCAAGTTTGATAACGACGTTGTGACCACTTCTGGCTTGTCGGCCGAACTGTTGAAACAGCCTATTTCACTTGATTTTCGTGGTGAGAATGCCGAACAAGGCTACAACGTGACCATCAACTCCCTAGGTGATTGGGAAGTCGGCCCACTTAAGCCTTATCTTGGTGAGCGCTGGTTGAGCCTCGTTTCTGGTCATGCGCCTTGGCAAATGGACATCGACTTGCAACTCAATGACGTAGGCTTTACGTATCAGGTAGACGTTTTGGCGCAGCTTAGTCAGCTTGTGAGTGATTACCCTTACCCGTTAGCGAAAAAGCGGGGCGAAAAAGGACAAGCTAAACTACAAGCATCGGGCAACCAAGAGAGTATCTCTGCTCGTTTAGAAATACCAAATGCGAAATACCAAACTGAAATTGATATTTCAGGAGATGTGCCGGAATTGACGGCAACGCACCTGGTTTTAGGTAATGGTGGTTTTAAAATTAGCCCAGTCGTTGGGCACAATGCTTCGATTCGTTTGGATGACCTGAGCTTAGATCGTTGGGCTGATCTCATGCATGTGCCGCAAAGCAAAACCCAATCTGTACTATCGAGCATGAAGACGCCAACCATTTCACTGCCGACGCGCATTAACATGGATGTGCAGAACTTAGAGCTTGGTGGAATTGAGTTCCATGATGTGGATTTGAATGCACGTAAAAAGAACTCGAGTTGGCAATTAGAAGTAGACAGCCAAGAGGTGAAGGGCAAAGCAAATTACCTCAAACCTTCTGACTTATCTGTCTCTTTAGATCATTTGCATTTGTATATTCCTGGCTTTGATGAGATGACCAAAGAACGCAGTTCTCTGTTTGCCAGTGAAGACCAAGCCGCGCCGCTCATCTCAAACTTTGACCGCAAGTTCCATACAGAGATGCCAAACTTAACCTTGAGCATTGATGATTTTTGGTTGCAAGGTTACAAGGTCGGTAAGGTAAATGTGGACGTCGAGCGCGCTAACAACCGCCTCGAATGGAAAAATGTTAACTTCAGTAGTGGTCAAAACCGTGTCGACATAAGCGGATGGTGGGAACTGACGAAAGAGCGAAGTCATTCAAACCTGACCATGAAAGTGAAGGGTGAAAACAACAGTGACTTGATGGAGCGATTTGGGATTACTTCCGGTATCCAACAAGCGCCGTTTGAAATTAATGCCAACCTAGATTGGGATGGCGCACCTTGGTCGATGAAGACACAAAGCTTGCAAGGTGATGTGTCTACTGAGTTTGGTAAAGGTGTGATCACTGAAGTCAGTGGTGCAGCGCGATTGCTGGGGCTTTTTAGTCTCGACTCTATCATTCGTAAGATGCAGCTCGACTTTACTGACGTATTCGATAAGGGGATGGCATTTAACTCAATCACGGGTACAGGCAAGATCCAAGATGGCGTGTTTATCACCAACGATATCGTGATGGATGCATTAGCTGGAGAGATGAAGATTCGCGGTATTGCTGACATGAACACACGCTTGGTAGATGCGGAAGTGAACTTCACACCAGACATCACTTCGGGTATTCCAATGCTGACCGCCTTTGCAGTAGCACCTCAAACGGCGTTGTACGTACTGGCGATTTCGACCGTTATCTCTCCTGTGGTGGAAGTCTTCACACAGGTAAACTACGAAGTGAAAGGTCCTCTGGATTCACCTACCGTAAAAGAGATTTCACGAAGCAAAGGTGAATATAAGTTGCCAGAAAAACTGCGTGAGCAAGCGAAGTAATTGCGCGGTCAGTCTTCTGACGAACAAGGAATTGAATACATGGAACGTGTTGGCATCATTCAAATGACATCGGGTCCAGATATCGAGGAGAATCTGGACTTCATTGCCAAGCAATGTGCATTGGCAGCTGAGCAAGGTGTGAAGCTGGTTGTGACACCAGAAAACGCTACGCAGTTTGCCAGTCGAGAGGCGTATCACCAGAATGCAGAAACTTTGGGTGACGGTCCTATTCAGCGGTGTTTATCTGAGATCGCACAACGCAATCAATTAACTCTAATAGTCGGCAGTATGCCGATTCGCACTGAACAAGGTGTGACTACCACGACATTGGTTTTCTCACCGCAAGGCGAGTGCATTGCTCATTACGATAAGCTGCATATGTTTGACGTGGATGTCGCCGATGGGCATGGCAGCTATCGTGAGTCGGATACCTTTAGTGCAGGTAATCGTATCGTGACGGCAGAGACCAATATTGGTACGGTAGGCTTAAGTATTTGCTACGACGTACGCTTTCCTGAATTGTTTAAAGCGCTACGCTTAGCAGGAGCACAAGTTATTGTTGTGCCCGCTGCATTTACCGCGGTGACGGGGCAAGCGCATTGGGAAGTACTGCTAAGAGCGCGTGCGATTGAAACCCAATGTTGGATTCTAGCCTGCGGACAAACGGGGACACATCCATGTGGTCGCCAAACTTGGGGGCATTCTATGGTGATTGACCCTTGGGGAGGCGTTCACCAACAATTGAATGACCAAGTAGGATTGCTGGTGGCGGAGATAGATTTGTCACACAACCAGCAAGTAAGGCAGAATATGCCGCTGACTCAACACAGTCGCTTTCAAAATGAATTGAAACGGAAATAAAAGAGCTAACTATGAGCATAAACCAAATAGAACAGGCACTCCTTGCCCCAAACGGTCTGACAGAGCAAGACATCGCTGACACACTAGCGAGCATTGCGACGCGCCAGATCGATTATGCGGACATTTACTTTCAGTCCAGCTGGCACGAGTCTCTGGTTCTAGAAGACAGCATCATTAAAGATGGCTCTTTCAATATTGACTGTGGTGTCGGTGTACGAGCAGTCACAGGCGAGAAAACCGGTTTCGCCTATTCAGACCAAATTCAACTAGACGGTTTGAAGCAAAGTGCGATTGCCGCGCGTGGTATTGCGCAGCAAGGCCAAAATGGCAAAGTGCACGCATTCAAACGTTCTGATAACCAAGCTTACTACGATGCGGTAAACCCATTAGCAAGCTGGGAAAAGCAACAAAAAACCGAACTGTTGTTGTCTCTAGATGCGTACATTCGTACCAAAGAGCCAATGATCAAAGAAGTGTCGATCAGCATCAGTGGTGTCCATGAGCAAATGTTGGTTGCTGCAACTGACGGCACTTACGCTGGTGACATTCGCCCGCTTGTTCGTCTTTCAATCAGTGTTCTTGCTGAAAAAGGCGATCGTCGTGAACGCGGCAGCGCTGGTGGTGGTGGTCGTTTTGGTTACGACTTCTTCCTATCTGAAACAAACGGTGTGAAACAAGCCTTCCAATTCGCTGATGAAGCGATTCGCATGGCGCTAGTGAATCTAGAAGCCGAAGCGGCACCTGCAGGCATGATGCCTGTGGTACTTGGTTCTGGCTGGCCGGGCGTATTGCTGCACGAAGCGGTAGGCCACGGTTTAGAGGGAGACTTCAACCGTAAAGAGTCGTCAGTGTTCTCTGGCAAGATGGGTGAGCAAGTGACGTCTCCACTTTGTACTATCGTGGATGATGGCACGTTGAAAGACCTACGCGGCTCATTGAACGTCGATGATGAAGGTGTGAACGGTCAGTACAACACGCTTATCGAAAATGGCGTTCTAAAAGGCTACATGCAAGACAAGCTAAACGCACGTCTAATGGGTGTAAACCCTACAGGTAACGGTCGCCGTGAGTCTTACGCGCATCTACCAATGCCACGTATGACTAACACTTACATGCTACCGGGTGAGCACACACCAGAAGAGATCATCTCTACGGTGAAGAAAGGTCTGTACGCACCAAACTTCGGTGGTGGTCAGGTGGACATCACATCAGGCAAGTTCGTGTTCTCAGCGTCAGAAGCGTACTTGATTGAAGATGGCAAAATCACTCGTCCAGTGAAAGGCGCAACGCTAATTGGCTCAGGCATCGAGGCAATGCAGCAAGTTTCTATGGTGGGTAACGACCTAAGCATCGATAGAGGCGTTGGCGTGTGTGGTAAGGCGGGTCAAAGCGTACCGGTTGGCGTTGGTCAGCCTACATTGAAGCTCGATTCCATCACCGTTGGTGGTACTGAATAAACTTCATCTGAAGCAGAATTAAAAAGAGCGCTCATTGAGCGCTCTTTTGTTTTTAGGGGGAGAGGATTCGCTATAGGTTCTCTTCCGCAAATTCAGCCAAGCGGCTGCGCACCACACCATTTAGGTGAATATTGGCGCTGCCTTCAAAGTTCTTGAAGCGTTCAACCATATACGTCAAACCAGACGTCACTGGGGTTAGGTAATGGGAGTCAATCTGTGCCAAGTTACCCGAACACACAATCTTAGTGCCTTCACCACAACGAGTGATGATGGTTTTGATTTGTGAAGCGGTTAAGTTCTGACACTCATCGAGCAAGACGAACGCATTCTGGATCGAGCGGCCACGCATAAAGTTAATCGACTTAAACTGAATGTTGGCTTTATCACAGATGTACTTCATCGAACCTTCGGTGCAATGGTCGTTCTTGTGCAGCGCTTCCAAGGTATCGGTCACCGCTGCTAACCAAGGCATCATTTTCTCTTCTTCCGAACCCGGTAAGAAACCAATCGACTCACCAATGTCTGGCGTGTTCCGCGTTACGATAATCTTATCGAACATGCCTTTTTCAATGGTTTGTTCCAATGCCGCTGCCATTGCGAGCAGTGTCTTACCACTACCGGCGGCACCGGTCAGAATCACCAAGTCAATATCTGGATCGAGCAGGGCATCCATCGCCATGCCTTGATAGATATTTTTCGGTGTAATGTCCCAAGCGCGACGATGCATCATGCGCTCACGGCTGAGGTCGAGTAAGGTGAGCTTATCCTCATTGATGGTTTCTACTCGACCTACAAAATCACTCTCTTCATCAATCACGTATTGATTAATAAAGGTCGGGTCGAACGGTTCGCGGCTGAGTTTATGGAACGTTTTTCCACCCAGCGCGTAGCTTTCCACCTCATCCACACCACTCCAAAATTCGCCTTCACGTTGTTGAAAGCCTTTGGTGAGGTATTGGATATCATCAATCAGCTGATCCGTACGATAGTCTTCAACGAAACGTACGCCAGCGCCTTTGGCTCGCAAACGCATGTTGATGTCTTTGGTTACGAGCACAACTTCGCGTGGTGCGCGTTTGTTTTGCAGATAAAGCACCGCATTGAGTATGCGGTTGTCACCGGCTTTGTCGGCGAAGGCTTTGACGGTTTCCTGCAATTCGAAGTCCGCCAAAATAGAGATGGTGCCTTGGCTTGGGTTGTCTTTAGAAACGGGAATGCCTTCTGAGATTTCATCTGGCGTGGCTTCTCTAAATAAATCCTCCAAAGCGCGAATCGCAACGCGTGCATCTCGAGCAACATCACGTTTGCTGTCTTTGATTCGATCGAGTTCTTCCAACACAGTCATAGGGATGACGACATCGTGTTCTTGGAAAGAGAAGATGGCGAAGGGTTCATGAAGAAGAATGTTGGTATCGAGTACAAATAGTTTCCGATCGGTATCGCCCATAGCGTCTCCTTGCCGCAGCGCGGCTTTGCTGGCTAGTAGTTAAGAAGGAACAAACTTCCTAACTCTGATTGCTTGCAATAGAGGTTGTCGGGCAATGTCGGTTAGTGCGCAACCGAGTAGCAAGACAACTTACTGCAAACCCGTGTTGATCCTAATCGTGTACTTAATGCGCTCAAATCATGCACGATGACTCTAAGCGCCCCTCAATAGAAGTATACGTAATATTTACTTCTTACAACTTAATAATTGTCATGAGTTTTTTACAATTTGATTGCATTCCTAATTCAGGAAAAAAAGTTTGCCCTCTGGGCGGTTTCGACGTGACCTAAATCACAGCTTCAAGTAAGATTAGCGACCTTTTTCTGCGTATAGGCTACGTCCGATTTATCATGTTCAGCTGGCTTAAAAATGCACAGCACAAAGTGGCATGACAAGCACGATTGGCATAGCAGAAGCCAGAATCAGATCTAAACTAATATCCATGCCCATCGGGATGGGTAGAGACCAACAAGAAACAACAACGAGGTAGTCAATTCATGACATTTGCTTTGGGGCAGCGCTGGATTAGCGATACGGAAAGCGATTTAGGTTTAGGTACCGTAGTGGCAATGGATGCTCGTACTGTGACATTGATGTTTGCAGCATCAGAGGAAAACCGAGTTTACGCACGTAACGATGCACCAGTTACCCGAGTAACGTTCAACGTCGGTGATGTCATCGATTGCCAAGAAGGTTGGTCATTAAAAGTTGAAGAAGTACTGGAAGATGAAGGTTTATACACCTATTTCGGTACTCGTGAAGACACGCAAGAAACGGCGATCGTGTTGCGTGAAATCTTCCTAAGCAACCACATTCGTTTTAACAAACCGCAAGACAAGTTGTACGCAGGTCAAATCGACCGCATGGACAACTTTGTACTTCGCTACCGTGCGCTACAAAACCAATTTGAACAACACAAGAGCCCAATGCGTGGTCTGTGTGGCATGCGTGCAGGTTTGATTCCTCACCAGCTGTACATTGCACACGAAGTCGGTCGCCGTCACGCGCCTCGCGTATTGCTAGCGGATGAAGTGGGTCTTGGTAAAACCATCGAAGCGGGCATGATCATCCACCAACAAGTACTGGCGGGTCGTGCCGAGCGTATTCTTATCGTGGTACCAGAGACACTGCAACACCAGTGGCTCGTTGAGATGATGCGTCGTTTCAACCTGCACTTCTCTATCTTCGATGAAGAACGTTGTATTGAAGCTTTTGCAGAAGCAGAAAACCCATTTGATACGCAGCAATACGTACTGTGTTCACTGGATTTCCTACGTAAGAGCCGTAAGCGTTTTGAACAAGCGCTCGAAGGCGAGTGGGATCTATTGGTTGTCGATGAAGCGCACCATCTAGAGTGGAGCCAAGACAAACCAAGCCGCGAATACCAAGTGGTAGAAGGCTTGGCAGAACGCACAGCGGGTGTGTTACTGCTTACCGCAACGCCAGAGCAGCTAGGTCGTGAGAGCCACTTCGCTCGTCTACGTCTTCTAGATCCAGATCGTTTCTACGATTATGAAGCGTTTGTTGAAGAAGAAGAGCAATACGCACCTGTTGCGGATGCTATCACGTCGCTATTCTCTGGTGAGAAACTGCCAGACGAAGCGAAAAACCAAATTACAGAACTGCTTTCTGAGCAGGACGTTGAGCCGCTATTCCGTATTATCGAAAGCGACAGTGATGAAGAAGCGAAAGCGTCAGCACGCCAAGAACTGATCGACAACCTGATGGACCGTCACGGTACAGGTCGAGTGCTGTTCCGTAACACACGTGCTGCAATCAAAGGTTTCCCGAAGCGTAACGTGCATCTCATGCCAATGGATATTCCGCAGCAGTACACCACATCAATGCGTGTATCAGGCATGATCGGTGGCAAGATGACACCAGAAGCGCGCGCGGTGAAGAACCTTTACCCAGAAGAAATCTTCCAAGAATTTGAAGGCGAAGATTCAAGCTGGTGGCAGTTCGACTCACGTGTGAACTGGTTACTTGAAAAAGTAAAAGAGAAGCGCAGCGATAAAGTATTGGTTATTGCTTCTCGTGCAAGCACTGCGTTGCAACTTGAGCAAGCATTGCGTGAGCGTGAAGGTATTCGTGCAACCGTATTCCACGAAGGCATGTCGATTCTTGAGCGTGATAAAGCAGCGGCTTACTTCGCACAAGAAGAGGGTGGTGCGCAGGTTCTTATCTGTAGCGAAATCGGCTCAGAAGGTCGTAACTTCCAGTTTGCTAACCAGCTTGTGATGTTCGATTTGCCATTCAACCCAGACTTGTTAGAGCAACGTATTGGCCGTCTGGACCGTATCGGTCAGAAGCGTGATATCGACATCCACGTACCTTACCTAAAAGGTACTTCACAAGCGATCCTTGCGCGTTGGTTCGATGAAGGTCTGAACGCGTTTGCTGAAACGTGTCCAACAGGTCGCGCGGTTTACGATAAGTACTCTGATGCACTGATTGAAATGCTGGCATCTGGTGATGTTTCAAGCCTTGATGAAGTGATTGAAGAATCAGCGAAGATGAACAAAGAGCTGAAATCACAACTTGAGCAAGGTCGTGACCGCCTGCTAGAAATGCACTCAAACGGCGGCGATAAAGCGCAGCAAATCGTTGAGAAAATCGCATCGACGGATGGCGATACAAACCTAGTGACATTCGCGTTGTCTCTGTTCGATACCATCGGTCTGAACCAAGACGACAAGGGTGAAAACGCTCTGATTGTAACTCCATCTGAGCACATGATGGTGCCAAGCTACCCAGGTTTGCCATACGAAGGCGCGACAATCACGTTTGACCGCGATACCGCGCTGTCTCGCGAAGACATGCACTTCATCAGTTGGGAACACCCAATGATTCAAGGCGGTATCGATCTGCTGATGAGCGAAGGTGTGGGTACGTCAGCGGTTTCTTTGCTGAAGAACAAAGCGCTACCAGTGGGCACTATCTTGCTTGAGTTGGTTTACGCGGTGGATGCGCAAGCACCAAAACGCAGCGGTATTACGCGTTTCCTACCGAAGACGCCAATCCGCATGATGATGGACGGTCGTGGTAATGATCTGTCTTCTCAGGTTGAGTTTGAAGGTTTCAACCGTCAGCTTAGCCCAGTAAACCGTCACCTAGGCAGCAAGCTAGTGACATCAGTACAGAAAGACATCCACAGCCTCATCGAAGCGGGTGACGCATTGGTTGAGCAGAAAGTGGAAGAGATTCGCAAGCAAGCACAGCAAGACATGCAACAAAGCTTGAATGCAGAGCTTGAGCGCCTACAAGCACTGAAAGCGGTTAACCCGAACATCCGTGACGAAGAAATTGAAGTGATTGAAGAACAAATCAAAGAGCTAACTGGCTATATCAACCAAGCTCAGGTTCAGCTAGATTCGCTACGTTTAATTGTCGTCAGCCACAACTAATCAGCGTCCATACAAACGAAAAAAGGTCTTCAATTGAAGACCTTTTTCTTTATCTGAGCTTTTTATCTCATAAGCTCAGTTGATTGCTCGCAGCTGATTACATCAACCACTTCCACCAAATGAATAGCGCTAAGAAGCCGAATAAGTAAATCAAACCAGCAATCGACAACCACTTCAATTTACGACCCAGCGCCAATGGTTTAGGCAAGTCGGTTTTACTCACTAGAATATAGTTTAAAAGCGCGAAGAATGGCGTCGTCATAAACGCCAATACCATGGCAAAGTTCAACATCGGTAATAGTGCTGAAGCCCAGAAAACAACGATACCTAAAGCACATAGAGAAACAATAAGCATGATGGCCGACGTCGCTTTTGGATCGGTTTCTGGTTGTGAACGCAGCAACCGTTGAGAGTCTGAAATCACACGCGAGTAGCCGTCAATTACCGTAATGGTGCTGCCGAAGATACAAAAGAACGCAATCACAGCAATCAGGTAACGTGACCATTCACCAATGGTTGAGGCGTACAAGCCAACAAGCTGATGGGAGAAGCCTACGCCGGAGCTCTTAAGCTCAATACCTGAACCGTGCAGCATCAACGCACCTAGTGATACAAACACCAAAGCCAATACCGCAGTACCAATGTAGCCGACGTTGAAATCAAACAGGGCAGATTTTGCCGTAACTTCTTGTTGGCTAGTTTGGCGCTTTAGCCACGCAGACGTTAAACAAGAGATCTCGATTGGAGCAGGCATCCAGCCCATGGTCACAACGATAAAGCCGATTGCTGCAATTGACCACGGAGAAGGGGATTCAAAGTTCGCAACAGGCTCTACAGGGTTTCCAAACGCTATCGCAACCGCAAGTAGCGTCGCTATCGTTAGGACCGTCATAATGACTTTTGAAAGTGTATCCAGTGCTTTGTAGTGGCCGGCGAATAAAATCACTAAACATGTTACCAAAACAATGACACTGAGTGATGCCATCGACAAAGAAAATGGAATGAAATAGCCCAACAAGCTCGCACTGAACATCAACAGTGCTGCTGTGTTGATGACCGCAGAAACGGAACTGAGGAATAAGAACAACCACAAGTATGGGCGACCAAGTTTGGCATAGCCTTCAACCAACGTTTTACCAGTGCCCATGGTGTACTGCACGCCTGCTCGGAAGAATGGGTATTTAAAAAGGTTTACCAGCAGGATGAGCGCCGCAAGTTGCCAGCCGTAGATAGCCCCAGCTTTGGTGGATGCAACAAGGTGAGAACCACCGACGGCGGCAGAGGCCATGAGAATACCAGGGCCAAGAGAGCGGAAGAATTGCGAGACTTTGGATTGGGGTTGATCGGATACTGCGGATTCCATTTATTATTGTCCTTTTTGTGTCAACTAGTGCTTATAAATAACATTACCGCTCAGCTTGTCAATTTATATTTACGAAGTGATTTTTTTAATTTTTCTCTTTCTTATTGACTTGGTTGTTTTTTGTTATTTCTAAAAGTTATATCGATGGTAAAAAGAGGCAGGATTTAAGCGATTTTTCTGCATGCATCTTTGCATCTCTTGGGTATAATCAGCGCGTTTTTATTCTGTAGAGATCCTGCCCATGGCAATGCTTGAGTACAATCCACCAACCGACCCTTGGATTGATGTCGTTTTTGAAGATGAGCAAATTTTGGCGGTAAACAAGCCATCTGGTTTGCTTTCTGTGCCGGGGCGTCTTGCTGAGCACTATGACAGCATGTGGAGTCGCTTAACCGAGCAATATCCAGACATTCAAGTCGTGCATCGTTTAGATATGTGCACTTCTGGCTTAATGGTTCTTGCTAAAAACAAGCGTGCAGAAAGTGCGTTAAAAAAACAGTTTCAATACCGATTGACGCATAAAATCTACTACGCACGTGTTTGGGGCCATATTGAACAAGAAGAGGGCGAGATCGATCTGCCTTTGATTTGTGATTGGCCGAATCGTCCTCTGCAGAAAGTATGCTTTGAAGATGGCAAACCCTCTAGGACGATCTTCCAAGTAGCGAAGCGAGAAGAACACCCTGATGGTTCAAAGACGACGATTGTGCGTTTATTGCCGATTACAGGCCGCTCACACCAATTGCGTGTTCATATGCAAGCGTTAGGTCACCCAATTGTGGGTGATGAGTTCTACGCAACAGAAGAAGCAAAAGCCTTCTCTGAACGTCTAGAGTTGCACGCCGCAGAGCTGAGCTTTTATCACCCGAAAACCGATTGGTTGCGCAGTATTTTTGTTCCTTGTGATTTTTACCTAGAAGCGGAAGAGATGATCTTTGACTATTTCAACCCAGCGCGTAAATTACCAGATTACAAAACACTGCCACGTCCATAAATTCATCTTTAGGCAGTGAACAAGGAGTTGTTATGTCACTGCCTAAAGTGGTCTTCCTCGACCGAGCGACCATCCCAGCCCAAATTCAAATACCTCGTCCAAGCTTTGCCCATGATTGGGTGGAATACGATCTGACTTCTCCAGAGCAAGTTGTTGAGCGTCTTGCTGATGCGGATATCGTGATAAGCAACAAAGTGGTGCTCGACCAATGTGTTCTCATTCAACTTCCTCACCTCAAGATGATTGCCGTCGCGGCAACGGGCTTTAATAACGTCGATGTAAACTATTGCGCCGAGCACAACATCGCGGTTACCAACGTGCGTGGCTATGCGACCCGCTCTGTGCCAGAACACGTTATCGCGATGCTGTTTGCTTTGCGTCGTAACTTGTTTGGTTATCACCAAGATATCGCTGCTGGCGAATGGCAGCGCAACAAGCAGTTCTGTTTCTTTACGCATCCGATTGGAGATGTTGCAGGCAGCACCTTAGGTGTGCTTGGCAGCGGCGCATTAGGTCAAGCAACGGCACAATTGGCAAAAGCATTGGGTATGAATGTGTTGTTTGCAGAACGTAAAGGTGTAACAGAGTGCCGAGAAGGCTATGTTTCTTTTACCGAGATGTTGGATCAAGCGGACGCTATCACGCTACATTGTCCATTGAATGATGAGACACATAATTTGATTGGTGAAGCGGAACTTAAGCAGATGAAGCCAACGTCTATTTTGATTAATACCGGACGTGGCGGCTTGGTGGATGAGCAAGCTTTGGTCGATGGGTTAAAGCAAGGTGAGATTGCTGGGGCTGGGTTTGATGTCTTTACCCAAGAACCCGCTGATGAAAGCAACCCGTTGATTGCCAATATGCATTTGCCTAACTTGCTACTAACGCCGCATGTTGCGTGGGGAAGTGATTCTTCGATACAGCGTTTAGCTGAGATTTTAATTGAGAATATTAACGCGTTTGATCGTGGTGAGAACCTCAATCGTCTAGCGTAATACTAGAAAATAGACATAAAAAAAGCAGACACAAAGGTCTGCTTTTTGCGTTCTTAAGTATTGAATTAGATTTCTTCTTCGTTCAAGGCTTTTAGAATTTGGAAAATTTCACGGTAAGATTTTGCTGGTTTACCGGCCTTCTTCTCTTTCGCTGCTTGGCGAGCAAGTTGGCGTAGACGTTGACGGTCTGCTTCTGGATAGAGCTCCATAACGTCATCAATTGCTTTGTCGCCCTCTTCGACTACACGATCACGCAGCGCTTCAAGCTTGTGTAGTGCCGCTGTTGCTTGCGAGTGTTTGTTGCGAACTTTGTCTAGTGCCGCTTGGATTGGCTCTGGATCTTCGTAACGCATTAACTTACCAATACGTTGCAGTTGACGACGGCGTGCTTCGTTTTTAAAGCGCTGCGCATCAGCAATTGCTTCGCGTAGGTCTTCGCTCAATGGAAACTTTTCGAGAGCTGCTGGCTTAAGGCCGACAAGCTCTTCGCCAAGCTTTTGCAGCTCTTCCATGTCGCGCTTCATCTCGGATTTACTTACCCAGATGATCTCTTCTTCTGGTTCCCATGGCGCTTTTTGATTCTTACGTGCCATTTCAGTTGCCTGTGTTTTGATTAATATTATGACTATTTTAACAAGAATCGTGGGGAGAAAGCGAAATTCTTGTTATTCTATTGTACATCGAATACATGATGTGAAAGACAATGGATATTAAACAGCAGGTTGCTGAGCAACGTACCGAGCTAGAACAAGCCGTTTCACGTGCACTAGAAATCGCTGCGGCGAAGTCTGATGCCGCTGAAGTCGCAATTACCAAGAGCACGGGTTTGAGTGTTTCCACTCGCATGGGTGACGTGGAAAACGTTGAATTCAACAGCGACGGCGCACTGGGTATTACCGTTTACCGTGGCCAACGTAAAGGCAGTGCTTCCACATCCGATTTGAGCGAAGCGGCTATCGAGCAAACGGTGTTAGCAGCATTAGACATCGCTCAATACACATCAGAAGATCCATTCGCGGGCCCAGCTCCGAAAGAATATATGGTGAAAGAGGTGCCTGATTTAGACCTTTTCCACCCAGACGCACCCGATCCAGATTACGCAGCACAAGTTGCGATTGCCGCTGAAAAAGAAGCACTTAACTACAGCGATGCGATTAAGCAAAGCGATGGTGCGAGCTATGACAGTCATTACGGCGTCAAAGTGTACGGTAACAGCCATGGCTTGTTGGCAAGCTACGCGTCAAGTCGCCACAGCACCAGCTGTTGTGTGATTGGTGTAGGCAAAAATGGTGAGATGGAGCGTGACTACAGCTACACCGTTGCTCGCCATCGTGACGACCTTTGGGCTCCTGAAGTGGTTGGCCGCAGTGCCGCAGAAAAAACCATCAGTCGCTTAGACGCTCAAAAGCTGAAAACGGGTAAGTACCCAGTCATGTTTGCTGCGGATGTAGCGACAGGTTTGATTGGCCACCTAGTGATGGCAATCAGCGGTGGTAACCTGTACCGTAAATCCTCTTTCTTACTTGATCACCTCGGCAAGCAAGTACTTCCAGAATGGTTCAATATTTCAGAGCGTCCACATGTCTTACGTGGCCTAGCTTCTAGTCCATTTGATAGTGAAGGTGTGTACACGCAAGATCGTGAAATCATCACCGATGGTGTACTCGCGACTTACCTGCTAACGAGTTATGCGGCTCGTAAAATGAAAATGGACCCAACTGGCCATGCTGGTGGTATCCACAACTGGTACGTGAAGTCGACGGGACAAAGTTTCGAGCAAATGCTGAAAGAGCTTGGCACAGGTTTACTAGTAACTGAAACCATGGGCCAAGGCGTGAACGTCGTGACAGGTGATTACTCTCGTGGTGCTGCTGGCTTCTGGGTAGAAAATGGTGAAATCCAATACCCAGTATCAGAAATTACCATTGCGGGTAACCTAAAAGACATGTTCAACCAAATTGTTGCCGTGGGTAGCGATGTGGAAACGCGTTCTCAAATCCAAACCGGCTCTATCTTGCTTGATACCATGAAGGTGGCGGGCGAATAATATCACCCCGCTAACCGCTAGATGCAAAAAAGCCTGATGTACTCATCAGGCTTTTTTATTGCTTGTTCATGGCAGTTTATGACATGAGATTAAATCAGCAGGGTCGCGAGGCCTAAGAAGACTGACAAACCAATCACGTCAGTGACCGTGGTCAGTGCCATACCGCCAGCCAAGGCTGGGTCGATGTTCATTTTCTTGAGTAGAATAGGGATGGTTACGCCGGCAACACCTGCTACAAAAAGGTTGGTCAACATGGCCGCAGAGATGATACCGCCAAGCATCCAGTTTCCTTTCCAAGCAACCACGATACCTCCGATGATCAGTGCCCACATGATGCCGTTAAGTAAGCCGATAGCGGCTTCTTTCAGCAATAGTTCTCGTTTGTTTGAATCACCAATATGACCAAGCGCTAAACCGCGGATCACCAGAGCGACCGTTTGGTTACCCGCAACGCCACCCATCGATGGAACAATGGTCATCAAGACGGCGATAGCCGCCATTTGCTCTAGTGTTGCTTCAAACATGTTGGATACTGAGGCTGCCGCTAGCGCTGCAAGTACATTGGCACCGAGCCAAATACTGCGCTTACGAGCGGATTTTACGACAGGTGCGAAGGTATCTTCATCGTCATCCATACCCGCCATACTCATCATTGAGTGTTCGGCATCTTCACGGATAACATCGACCACGTCATCGATGGTGATACGGCCAACTAGATGTTGGTTTTCATCAACTACAGGTGCAGATACCCAGTTACGACGTTCAAATAGACTAGCAACATCAGAGTCACTGGTATCTACGGTAATTGCATCGTCGGCATCTTCCATCACAGCACTGACTTTGACATCAGGTTGAGTGGTAATCAGTGTGGTAATCGGCAGTTCACCAATCAGCTTACTATCATCATCAATGACGTATAATGCATCGGTTGCTTCAGGCAGTTCGCCTTTCATGCGTAAGTAGCGCAGGACAACGTCCACATCCACATCACCACGAATGGTGATTACGTCGGTGTTCATCAATCCGCCAGCGGTATCCTCAGGGTAGGATAGCGCCGTTTCGACTCGTTGACGGTCAGCGGTGTCCATCTGGGATAGAACTTCACGTGAGACGTCGTCAGGCAAGCTACGCAGTACGTAAGCCACATCATCAGTGTCCATGCCTTCCGTCGCTTCTGCAAGCGCTTCTGGGGCCATTTTGGACACGAGACTGTCTTTGACGTCTTCGTTTAGCTCGTCAAGAATCTCACCGTAGTCTTCTGGGTCAGTCAGTTGCCAGAGTACTTCACGACTTTTACGTGGAGAGGCTTCTAAAAGGTGGGCGATATCCTCAGGTTCCATGTCCTGCAATTGGCGACGAACATGGACAAAGCGGCCGTTTTCCAGCGCTTCTGTGACTTCTTGGAGGGCTTGGTGAGCTTGGTCGAATTCTATTTGCTCTGCCATTCATTCCCCCTAATTCCTGATATTTACAATGCTTTGAATAATAACTTAATTCTAGGCACCTTTTAATAACAACTTATGAAAGTCGACAAAATTATTTATCGGAATTTAAGTAGGAAGGGGAAGCGATGTGGAATATTTGGGTGTTAAAAATAAAAAAGCGAGTGAATCACTCGCCTTCATCAAACTTATCTTCAATCAAATGACAAACCGCATCAAGGGCTTGCTCTGATTGATCGCCAGTGGCGTGGATCGTCACGTATTGCCCTTGGGCGGACTCAAGCATTAATAGCCCCATAACGCTATCAGCGGTGGCTGTTTTATCTTCTTCGTTGTCGATCGTAATGATCGCATCGTAGCTTTGTGCCAGTTCGACCAGTTTTACCGCAGCGCGAGCGTGAAGCCCTAAGCGGTTTTGGATCAATACCTTACGACTTAATTCCACCGTTATTCCTTAACGTTTTTTTCCAATGAAGTGTGGCGAATTTGTACCTGATGGCCTTTGTCAGCGAAGAACTCACCAATTTTTTGCGTGAGATACACTGAGCGATGTTTACCACCAGTACAACCAATCGCGACAGTTAAGTAACTGCGATTGTTTTTTTCTAGCAGAGGCAGCCAAGTCTCGATAAAACTTTCAATTTGATACTTAAGATCGAGTACAGATTGATGTTGCTCTAGGAAGGCTCCAATCGGGGCATCTAGACCTGTAAGAGGGCGCAATGCTGGTTCCCAATGCGGGTTTGGCAAGAAGCGCACATCAAACACGTAATCGGCATCAGAGGGTAGTCCATATTTGAAACCGAAGGATTCGAATACCATCACCAGATCTTTTCGATCTCGCCCTTCAACGCGCATACGTACGGTTTCGCTCAAGTCATGCAGGGATTGACCACTGCTGTTGAGCACTAAGTCCGCGTGTGCTTTTAAGGGCATCAGTATCTCGTGTTCTAACTCAATGGCTTGATCAAGAGATAAGGATTGAGCGCCAAGCGACAGCGGATGGATCCGTCTGGTTTCGCTGTAGCGTTTGAGTAAGGTCTCTTTGTTCGCATCTAAGAACAGCACCGTTACGTCTAACTCAGTTTTGAGTTTTTCGAGAGTGGTGTTCAGCTCTTTGAGTTTCTTTGGGATATTTCGAATATCGATACTTACGGCAACGTTCTGTTTACTGTCGGATACCGACTTTACAAACGCATCAAGCAAGTTAACTGGTAGGTTGTCTACGCAGTAATACCCTAAGTCCTCAAGTACGCGCAGGGCAACACTCTTCCCGGCACCGGAGTGCCCGCTAACAACAATTAATCGCATGGTGATCGCCTCGATTACTGATGAATCATAATGTCGTAGAGTTCTTCATCGCTCTGAGCTTTGCGCAGCATTTTTAACACTTGCTTGTCGCTCAAGCGTTCAGCCATAGAGGATAGTGTTTTGAGGTGTTCTTTGCACTGTTCTTCTGGAACCAGAAGCGCAAAGAGAAGGTCTACAGGTCGGTTGTCGATCGCATCAAACTCAATCGCTTCATCACATTGAAGTAATACGGCAATGGCTTTATCGCTGGATGACATTCTTGCGTGAGGGATAGCAATACCGTTGCCGATACCCGTACTACCCATCTTTTCTCTGCTGAGCATACACTCAAACAGTTCGGTTGAATCTTGGCCCGTGTTTTCAGCAACAATTTGGCTGATCATCTCTAGGGCTCGTTTCTTACTTGTACAATGGACTGCACTTTTGGTGCAGTCCAGTGACAGTATCTCGCTCAATTGCATGATTAATGACTGTTTAGTTTTTCTTTGTGCTTGTTAAGTTGACGAACTAATTTATCCACCAGCGAATCAATTGCTGCATACATACTTTCGTCATTCGATGACGCGTGGATTTCGCCCTGATTTATGTGAAGCGTAGCTTCCGCGATTTGGTTAAGTTTTTCAACTTTTAGTACAACTTGTATTTGGTTTATATGGTCGAAGAATCTATCGAGCTTCTGAAACTTTGATTGAACATAGTCTTGCATTGAATCGGTAAGATCAACGTGATGGCCTTGAATATTGATTTGCATAGACTTTCCTTTTCAGTTGGTGCCTTAAAGTAGGCGTTTACGCTGACTTGAAGGGGCGATACCCAAGGATTCACGATACTTCGCGATCGTACGTCTTGCGACTTGAATCCCTTGGTCAGCCAGAAGAGCAGCAATCTTGCTGTCACTCAATGGTTTAGCGGTATTTTCCGCTGCGACCAACTTTTTGATGAGCGCGCGAATTGCTGTGGACGAACATTCTCCGCCATTGTCTGTACTGACATGACTAGAGAAGAAGTACTTCAATTCAAAAATGCCACGTGGTGTGTGCATAAACTTCTGGGTAGTTACACGAGAAATCGTGGATTCATGCATGTCCACTGCCAATGCTACATCGTTAAGTACCATTGGTTTCATGGCTTCTTCACCATACTCGAAGAAATCTTGTTGATGTTCAACAATACATCTTGCAACTTTGAGAAGCGTCTCGTTTCTGCTTTCTAGGCTCTTAATCAGCCATTTTGCCTCTTGCAAATTGCTGCGAATATACTGGCTATCGGCACTGTTGCCTTTGCCCAGTTGCGCATATTGTTGATTTACTTTTAGTTTTGGGATGCTGTCAGGATTAATAGAAACCGTCCATTTGCCATGATCTTTAAAAACGGAAACGTCAGGAATAACGTATTCGGTATCATCTGGAGTAATACGGCTGCCAGGTCGAGGGTCCAATTGCTGAATCAGCTTTAACACTTCACGTAGGTCTGCTTCTTTCAGTTTGGTCTCTTTGATGACGAGCTTGTAATCGCGATTACCAAGATTATCGATATGATCGCTCAGCACCATTTTCGCTTCAGCGAGCCACGGTGTATCTTCTGGGAAGGTCGCTAATTGCAGTAATAGACATTCTTGAAGGTTGCGAGAGGCAACGCCAAGGGGGTCAAATTGCTGAATGCGTTTGCGAACGGCTTCGATTTCATCAAGTTCAACATCTTCGTTGTCGAAGCTTTCATGAATTTCTTCTGGAGAGAGCGTGAGGTAACCGTAGTCGTCAACCGCATCAATGATGGCTAACGCGATGGTGCGGTCGGTTTCGCTAAATGGCGTTAAGTCTAACTGCCACATTAGGTAATCGTGCAGCGATTCAGTGGTTTCACCTTGATAGACCGGCATATCGTCATCAAGCGCTAAGCCTGTACTGCCAGTGTTCGCGCTGTACACATCGTCCCAAGTGGTGTCGATTTCTAGCTCAGAGCTGATTTCAGATTTTTCAATCACGTCTGAGCTATCAGGAACATCAATCTCGGCAGTTTCATTGGCACTGTTGTCTGCAGCATCGAGTGCTGATTTGTCTTCACCATTTGCTTGAGGTTCTTCTTGGCCTTCTTCAACTTCCAATAAAGGGTTGGAGTCCAAGGCTTCTTGGATTTCCTGTTGAAGGTCGAGCGTCGACAATTGCAACAAACGAATCGCTTGTTGTAGCTGCGGCGTCATGGCTAACTGTTGACCTAGCTTGAGTTGTAATGAAGGTTTCATTCAGTGTTACTTACCTTGTAATGCTCAGAATCTTACCGTTCCTAATGTAATCATAGACGGAATTGTTCACCGAGATAAACTTGTTTCACCTGCTCGTTATTGAGAACCTCATCCGGAGTTCCTGAAGCAATAAGGTGTCCTTGACTTACGATATAGGCTTTTTCACAAACGTCCAAGGTTTCACGAACGTTATGGTCAGTGATTAACACACCAAGACCACGATCGCGCAAGTGTTCAATGATTTTTTTGATGTCGTTAACCGAAATTGGGTCAACACCCGCGAACGGTTCATCCAACAAAATGAACTGAGGGTTTGCTGCCAATGCACGAGCGATTTCTACACGGCGGCGTTCACCACCTGATAGTGCCATACCCGCACTGGTGCGTATGTGCTGTATGTGGAATTCTTCCAATAAATCTTCAAGCTTATCTTGGCGCTCTTCTCGAGTTAACTCTTGGCGAGTTTCTAGGACGGCCATGATGTTGTCTTCAACCGATAACTTACGGAATATGGAAGCTTCTTGTGGCAAGTAGCCGATACCTAGGCGCGAGCGACTGTGCATCGGTAGGATACTGATGTCTTGATCGTCGATAGTGATGATGCCTTCATCACGAGGTACCAAGCCGACAATCATGTAAAACGATGTGGTTTTACCTGCGCCGTTTGGACCCAACAGTCCCACAATTTGACCAGACTCGACTTCGAGGCTCACGTCCGTAACGACCTTGCGTTTCTTGTAGCTTTTAGCAAGATTCTTTGCGCTCAGTACTGCCATATTAGTTCTCGATTTGGTTCGGTTGCAGGATGGTGGTAACGCGCTCATTCTTCGAGCTGTCAGCAACAAGCTTCTGTTGACCAATTTGGTAGCGAATTGATGAGCCCTTGATGGTGTTACCGTCTTGGGCTAGCTGTGCTTGGCCTTTCATGGTCAATTCGTCAGTAGAGATACGGTAATCCAATTCAGTAGCTTGACCACTGAGTGTTTTACCATCGTCCATTAATTGAGAGAAAGTGGCAGGTTTACCAAATGCTTGAATTTGTTTGATCGCTTCCGTTTTCGGGTCACGAGTTACAACAATTCTGTCAGCATCGATATTGATGCTACCTTGCTTAAGAGATACATCACCTTTAAAGGTCACCTGGTTACTCTTCATGTCCACCTGCTGGGTGTCTGAATTAATGTAAACCGGCTGTTGCGTATCCGACTTAAGTGCCAACGCTTGTGGCGCTGCTAATACCAATGCCAATAGGCTAAGGTGTAACGGTTTCATATCGACCTTGAACTTCATCTGTCAGAGTCGCAGTGTGGGCTTTTAAGTTGCCTTGCATTGCGCCTCCGGTAGTTTCAAATTGTGGTCCAACCAACATTACTTGTTGATCGGCTTTAAAATCACGATTGCTTAAGTTGATGACCAGCTTGTCTGTTGCCATGGTGTCAAAGCTTGCGTCAGGCAATAAGTTTTGCATGAGAACTTTGTCGTATAACGTCAGGATCTGGTCTTCATCAAGTACTGCTCTTGTTGCAGTGACCTTCCACTCAACAACGCTACCTTCACGGTAAACCATCAGTGTTGGGCTATTAAAAATCGTATCTCCACTCTTGGCGTAATGATCCAAGCTGTTAGAGCGAATGATGTAACTGCGGACACCATTTTCACCATAAGTGATATTTTCTAGTCCAGTACCACTGAACATAGGCAGTTCTAAATTAGGTGCAACCTGTATATCTTCATCGCCTTTTGGTGTCAGCAAATAATAACCACACCATGCGACAACGAAGATCAGGAGCAAATAAATAAGGCGAGTAAAACTCATAAAATAAAGGCCTTTATCTTAGCTCAGTACTTCCCTGACCATTGCCTTAATCTGTTAATCAAATTGTGTAAACATTTGTTGATGGATGGATTACATCACACCCGCTTTCAACAAATCGTGCATATTCAGCGCACCAACAATCTTGTTGTTGTCGCACAAGATCAGAGCATTGATGTTTTTATCTTGCATAAGATTCAAACCCTCGACAGCTAACATTTCTGGATGAGCCGTTGTTGGGTTTTGAGTCATCACTTCACCGATTGCTGTGGTGTGAATATCAATACGTTTATCCAAAGTACGACGCAAGTCACCATCAGTGAATATACCAAGCATAGCATCGTGCTCATCGACAATCGCGGTCATCCCTAAGCCTTTCTCTGAAATCTCAAGAAGTGCGTCGCGAATCAATGCATCTGGCGCAACTTTTGGTAGTGCATTACCAAAGTGCATAATATCAGACAGCTTGAGCAGCAATTTTCTTCCCAACGCACCACCAGGGTGTGATAGAGCGAAGTCTTCTGCAGAAAAACCACGAGCTTGAAGCAGGGCAACGGCAAGAGCATCGCCCATGACCAAAGTTGCTGTTGTGCTGCTCGTTGGTGCAAGACCAAGTGGGCAGGCTTCTTGCGGAACGGTGATTTGCAAATGCATATCCGACAATTTGGCCATGTTCGACTCAGGCTTGCCTGTCATGCTGATAATTTTGATGTTCAGACGTTTCAATACTGGGAATAGAGATAAAATCTCGTGAGACTCACCAGAGTTAGAAATCGCAATGACGATATCGCCTTCACTGATCATTCCTAGGTCACCATGCGCAGCTTCACCAGGGTGAACAAAAAACGCGGAGGTGCCTGTACTTGCAAGGGTAGCAGCAATCTTGTTGCCAATGTGACCTGATTTGCCCATCCCCATAACAACGACTTTGCCATTATTGGAAAGAATCAATTCGCAAGCTTGTTCAAACTGCGCATCAAAATACTGGTCCAGTTGTTGAAGTGCGGTCACTTCAATATCAAGAACTTGTTTAGCAGCAGCACGAAAATCAAATTGAGTGGACATATCAGAGCTCCAATTTGTCTTTACTTATTATGTTATTAAGCGGCCATGTTTGCGAATAGGTACACTTGGTAGCCTAAGAAACACACAAACAGGATTGAACCTTCTAAACGGTTGATACTGCGAGATTTACCAAGACACATTGCCACAAGCAGTAGCGATACGCCGAGCATAACCCAAAAGTCACGACCCATCGCAAATTCACTTAGCATTGAAGGATTGATGATGCCCGGTAGGCCCATTACCGCCAAAATGTTGAAAACGTTTGAACCGATGATGTTACCCACAGCCATATCGTCTTCGCCCTTTAGAACGCCTGCTAGAGATGCAGCAAGCTCCGGTAGGCTAGTGCCGATAGCAATGATAGTAAGGCCGATAACGAGATCACTCATACCAAAGTGTTTTGCAATGATGACGGCGTTGTCGACTAACATGCTTGCTGCCAAAGGTAGAAGTATCAGACCGATCACAACCCACATAACGGCTTTTGGATTACTTACACCTTCAGGGACTTCTGATTCTTGTTCATCGACAAAAGCATCACCCGCTTTTTGTTCTTTGCGGCTGATTTGCAACATGGCAAATAGGAACGCAGCAAAGAGTACAAACAGCAATACGCCTTCGTAGAAACCTAGGTGGTTATCCCAAAGTAAAATACCAGCCAGCACGGTTACTGCTATCATCAATGGCAATTCTCGACGAACCACAGCAGAGCTGATGGAAAGTGGTTTGATGATGGCGGTGATACCAAGAATTAAAGCGATGTTGGCGATGTTCGAGCCAAGAACGTTACCGACAGCTGTGTCGGTTTTACCGTCCCATGCTGCGGTTGCAGAAACCATCATTTCTGGCGCAGAAGAACCCATCGCCAAAATGGTCATGCCGATCACTAAAGGTGAAATACCGACGTTGCGGGCCAGAGCTGCAGAGCCAAAAACAAGTTTATCTGCACTCCATACAAGTATAACAAGACCGACGATAAGCAACGCTACGGCTTCGAGCATGATGATTCCTAAGTAATAAAAATAAGTGAAATGAGTAACCGCTAATTTTGACCTTTCACAGCCAAAAATGGAAGATAAACAACAAATAAATTAAAGGTTAGTAACGAAATTGTGTTTAATTGTTGCTCGATCGCGTGTTGTATTTGATACCGCTTATCTGGAGTTGAATTTAAACACCTTCCTTTGATTTCGTCATATTTTATGAAGAATTGCTTGAATTTGGTCGGCTTTATTTAATTGAACAGTGCTTTTAATTCAAGTTCAATGTGCTTATGATTGCAGCCTAATAAGTGTACCGAAGTCACTTTAGGATATTCTCGACGTAATATCTTGAAAACAATCGGGGTTGAGTTGGCTGATGACTCTGTGAGTCAAACTCACAAACAGTAGAAGAGATAGTATGTCGAACAACGATTTAGTTACCGTTAACAATCTCACTTTTTCACGAGGCGAACGTAAGATCTTTGATGGCGTTGATTTACACGTGCCAGAAGGGAAAGTGACGGCCATTATGGGGCCATCGGGGATCGGTAAAACGACACTGTTACGCTTAATTGGCGGTCAGTTGTACCCCGAACAAGGTGAGATCTGGTTTGATGGCGATAACATTCCAGCACTCTCACGTAAGAAGCTTTACCATGCTCGAAAGAAGATGAGCATGTTGTTCCAATCAGGCGCTCTGTTCACGGATTTGAACGTTTTCGATAATGTTGCCTTTCCTTTACGTGAACATACAGAACTCTCTGAAGAATTTATCCGTACTATGGTGCTGCTTAAGCTTGAAGCCGTAGGTCTACGTGGTGCCGCAAAGTTGATGCCAAGTGAACTTTCTGGCGGTATGGCTAGGCGAGCTGCTTTAGCACGCGCGATTGCGCTCGATCCCGACCTTATCATGTATGATGAACCGTTTGTTGGTCAGGATCCGATCACCATGGGCGTATTAGTTGAGTTGATCAGTAATTTGAATCGAGCGCTAGGTCTGACTTCGATTGTCGTTTCACACGATGTACCAGAAGTGATGAGTATTGCGGATTGGGTTTATTTGATGGCCGATGGCAAAATCATTGCTTTTGGCACGCCACAAGATCTGAGAGACAATCCAGATCCACGCGTGCAGCAATTCTTGTTGGGTGATGCGGATGGTCCGGTACCGTTCCGATTTCCCGCTCAAAGTATCGAAAAGGATTTATTTGATGGTCGATAGTTTTATTCAATTTGTCGCTTCATTAGGAAGACGCACGTTGGCCATCTGTGAAGCCTTTGGCCGTGCGACACTAATGTTGGTTGGTGCTTTGGTAACCCGACCACAACCGGTCAAAAACTTCCCGTTATTAGTGAAGCAGCTTTACTCCGTTGGTGTGCAGTCTCTGGCTATCATTGTCGTATCGGGTTTGTTTATCGGCATGGTGTTGAGTTTACAAGGCTATGTCGTGCTGGTGGACTACGGTGCGGAAGGCAGTCTCGGGCAAATGGTCTCTCTATCGCTATTGCGTGAGCTAGGGCCTGTGGTAACCGCCTTGTTATTCGCTGGGCGAGCTGGGTCTGCATTAACCGCAGAAATCGGCTTGATGAAAGCCACTGAGCAGCTTTCGAGTATGGAAATGATGGCGGTAGACCCGCTTAAACGCGTTATCGCTCCTCGTTTTTGGGCAGGTGTGATTTCCATGCCACTGTTGGCGATGATCTTCATGGCTATTGGTATCTGGGGCGCTCAAATTGTTGGCGTTGATTGGAAAGGCGTTGACCACGGTAGTTTTTGGGCGGCAATGCAGTCGTCAGTAGAATTAGGCCAAGATATTGGTAACAGCATGATCAAATGTATCGTGTTTGCGATTACCGTTACTTGGATCGCTCTTTTTAATGGCTATGACGCGATTCCGACTTCGGAAGGGATCAGCCGAGCAACGACGCGCACGGTAGTGCATTCTTCTTTAGCAGTACTGGGACTAGACTTTGTACTGACCGCATTGATGTTTGGGAATTAATCATGCAACAAACACGTAAAACTGAATTATGGGTTGGCAGCTTTGTATTGGCAGGAATTTGCGCGATTCTTGTGATGATTTTTCAGGTTGCTGACGTAAAAAGCATTGGCTCTGGCAATACTTATACCCTGAAAGCTGAGTTCGATAATATTGGTAGTTTAAAAGTTCGTTCACCAGTGAAAGTTGGCGGCGTTGTGGTTGGTCGTGTGAGTGATATTACACTTAACCCTGAAAGCCTACTTCCAATTGTGAGCTTGTCGATTAACAGTCAATACAATCAATTCCCAGAAACTTCTAGTTTACAAATTTTGACTTCTGGATTGATTGGCGAGCAGTACATTGGCTTAGTTCCGGGTTTCATCTTTGATGATGAAGAAATGTTAGTTGATGGTGATACCATCGAAGACACCAAGTCTGCCTTAGTTTTAGAAGACTTAATTGGACAGGTGCTATACAGCATCGGTGGCTCCGGCGATTCTGGCAACACAAGTAAGGAATAACCCATGTTCTCTAGATTATTACTTTCTTTCGTAGCGGCATTTACTGCTTTTGGTGCAGTGGCGGCAGAAGTAGATAAAACTCAGCCTTATCAAATGATGAGACAAGTTGCGGAAGTGACATTTGATCGTTTGAAAGCTGAACAGCCACAAATTAAGCAAGATCCAAATTTGCTTAAGACTATCGTTGAAGAAGAGCTGATGCCTTACGTCAACGATCGCTATGCGGCATTAAAACTGCTTGGTCCGAACTTAAAAGGCGCGAAGCGTGAAGACGTTGGTGAGTTTATTAAGGCATTTCGTTCTTACTTGGTGACGTCTTACGCACAAGTCTTAACACAATACACAGACCAGCAAATCGAGTTTGGCCCTGAACCTAAGTTAGACCCATCTAAGCGCATTACAAGCATTAAAGTAGATATCATCGACGCTCCGCGTCCGAACATCAAACTTGAGTTTAAATTGCGTAAAGATAAGAAAACCGGTGAATGGTTAGCATTCGACATGGTTGCAGAAGGTATTAGCTTACTTTCAAGCAAGCAATCGGAGTGGAATACAAAGATTCGTCAAGACGGTATCCTTGCGGTAGCAAAAGATCTTGAAAAATTGGCGGCACAGCCAATTCGTTTCGAGGCAGCAAAGTAATGGCGCAGTCTCATTCTCAGTGGCATTTACAATCAGATATTCTTAAGCTTACAGGGGCGTTGGATCGAGATACAGTGCCTTCTTTGTGGGCCGTTGCGCAGCGATGGCAGCCATCTCAAACCGAGCTAGAATGCTCGTTAGAAGAGATTGAGCGCGTCGACTCTGCGGGAATGGTGATGTTAATCCACTTATTAGAGCATGCAAAAAAACAAAACTGTCATATAATGCTCAGTTTCGTGCCGGCGCAATTGCGCACTTTGTTTCAGCTGAGCAACGTTGAATCTTTAGTGGCCAAACATATACAGAATTATCAGGGGTAAATTGTGGATAGCGCAAAAGTACAACAGTTACTAGAAGAAGCACTAAACCTTCAAGAAGTGCATGTAAAAGGTGAAGGTAGCCACTATGAGGTGGTTGCTGTTGATGCTTGTTTCGATGGAATGAGCCGCGTTAAGAAGCAGCAGTTAATTTACGGTCCTCTGATGGATTACATCCAGCGTAACGACATTCACGCGCTATCGATTAAAGCGTTCACTCCAGAAGAGTGGGCTCGTGATAAAAAGCTAATGTCGCTTTAAGGTTTATTGATGGAAAAGTTTCGAGTTATTGGGTCAGATAAACCACTGGTTGGTGAAGTGACCATTTCAGGTGCAAAAAACGCAGCACTGCCGATTTTATTTGCGTCTATCTTGGCTGAAGAGCCAGTAGAGGTGGCGAATGTGCCACACCTTCGTGATATCGATACTACTATGGAACTGCTTAAGCGTTTGGGCGCAAAAGTAAGCCGTAATGGTTCTGTTCATGTCGATCCAAGCAGCATCAACGAATACTGCGCACCTTACGACTTGGTGAAAACCATGCGTGCATCAATCTGGGCACTTGGTCCGCTGGTGGCTCGTTTTGGTAAAGGTCAAGTTTCTCTACCTGGTGGCTGTGCGATTGGCGCTCGTCCTGTTGATTTACATATCACAGGTCTAGAGCAGCTTGGCGCAACGATTACACTAGAAGATGGTTACGTAAAAGCAGAAGTGGACGGTCGTCTAAAAGGCGCTCACATTGTGATGGACAAAGTGAGTGTTGGTGCAACGATTACTATCATGTGTGCGGCAGCGTTAGCGGAAGGTACCACAACGCTAGATAATGCAGCGCGTGAACCTGAAATCGTTGATACAGCAGACTTCCTAAACAAGCTTGGCGCAAAAATTTCAGGCGCGGGCACAGACACCATCACTATTGAAGGTGTTGAGCGTTTAGGTGGCGGTAAGCACAACGTTGTGGCTGACCGTATCGAAACGGGTACGTTCCTTGTTGCTGCGGCTGTTTCTGGCGGCAAAGTTGTGTGTCGTAACACCAACGGTCACTTGTTAGAAGCGGTACTTGCGAAGCTAGAAGAAGCGGGCGCATTAGTAGAGACTGGTGAAGACTGGATTTCTGTAGATATGACGGACCGTGAACTGAAAGCGGTAAGCATTCGTACTGCCCCACACCCAGGTTTCCCGACTGACATGCAAGCACAATTCACGCTATTAAACATGATGGCGAAAGGCGGCGGCGTAATTACTGAAACGATCTTTGAAAACCGTTTCATGCACGTACCTGAACTGATGCGCATGGGCGCAAAAGCGGAAATCGAAGGCAACACAGTCATCTGTGGTGACGTAGATTCTCTAAGTGGTGCGCAAGTAATGGCCACTGACCTACGAGCTTCGGCAAGTTTGGTGATTGCAGGTTGTATCGCGAAAGGCGAAACCATCGTTGATCGTATTTACCACATCGATCGTGGTTACGACAAAATCGAAAATAAACTGTCTGCTCTTGGCGCAAATATTGAGCGCGTGAGTGAGGCGGGTTAAACTGCATCGCAGTTGACTTCGATATAAAGAGAGCCGAAACTCAGGTTTCGGCTTTTTTATGTCGCGCTCTCTTTCATAGCTGATGACTATGTCCAAAGAACCAACAATAGCTGTATCTGGCGTAAAGCCGGTTCCTGGAGAACAACAATGATTGCACTATTACGTGTATTTGCTGTCGCAATTTTCGCAATTGTGATGTTTATTGGTGGTTGTGGTTACTGCCTATTAAGTCCTCGAAATCCTAAGCACGTTTTCACTTTTGGCCGCTTGTTCGGCAAGATGTCTCGTGTGTTCGGAATCAAATTAGAATTACGAATTCCTGAAGATGCTTACTCTCGTGGTCAGCATGTTTACATCGCGAACCACCAAAACAACTGGGATTTGTTTACTGTATCTTCAGCAGTGACACCAAAAGTCGTGACGGTAGGTAAAAAAAGCTTAGCGTGGATGCCACTATTTGGTCAGCTTTACTGGCTAACGGGTAACATTTTAATTGACCGTGGTAACCGTTCTAAAGCTAAGGGCACTATTGATCAAGTAGTTGATAGCATTAAGCAGAGTGACGTTTCAGTATGGATGTTCCCAGAAGGGACGCGCTCACGTGGCCGTGGCTTACTGCCATTTAAAACCGGCGCATTCCATGCTGCTATCGGCGCAGAGGTGCCAATCATTCCGATCGTGTGTAGTTCAACTGATCACATTAAATTGAACCGTTGGAATAACGGTCATGTGATCATTGAAATGCTGCCACCAATCAGCTCTGAAGGCTATGGCAAAGAAGGCGTTCGTGAACTTGCAAACACCTGTCGCGATCAAATGAAAGCGAAGCTAGAAGCGCTGGATGAAGAAGTAAAACAGCGTAATGCCGCTTAAATTGAAATAGAACACTGCAACAAAAAGACAATAAAAAACGGGTAGCCTAAGCTACCCGTTTTTTTATGTTTCTTAGCAAGCGCAATTATTTACGAACGGCGATTGCTTCAATCTCGATGCCAACATCTTTTGGTAGGCGAGCTACTTCGACACAAGAACGTGCTGGGTAGTTTGCTACTTCGTGCTCATCGAAGAACTTGCCGTAAACTTCGTTCACAGTACCGAAGTCGTTTAGGTCTTTAACGAATACCGTCATTTTTACGATGTCAGTGACTTTAAGGCCTGAAGCTTCAACCACTGCTTTCACGTTTTCTAGAGATTGACGTGCTTGCTCTGCGATGTCCGCAGACACTTCACCTGTTGCTGGGTTTACTGGGATTTGGCCAGAAGTTAGAACCATGTTACCTAGATCTACGCCTTGAACGTAAGGACCGATTGCTGCTGGTGCAGACTCAGTGTGAAGTACTTTCGTCATTTGAATTGTTCCATCTGTTTAGGGGAATAAAGAGTGTACTCAAACAATTTGAGCGTTCTTAAGAAGAATCAGTGTGCCTTTAAACATGAAGCACGTAAAGAGCAAAATACCCCGCACGGGCGGGGTATCAGTCAATTTATCGTTAGCAAGAATCGAAGCGGGAAATTAACGTTCAGTGACGATCTCACGAGCGAAGACTTTCTCACAGTATTTACACTTCAGACGGATTTCTTCCTTCTTCTCGAATACTTGGAAGCTGCTCGCAACTGGTTCGTTATGCGTAATGCAGTTCGTGTTTGGGCACTCAAATACGTTGTTGATACGTTCAGGAAGCTCTAGTGCCAGCTTTTTTACCACTTCGTAATTTTCGATTTGGTTAACCGTAGCGTGTGGTGCGTATAGTGCCAATTTGCTTGCTTGCTCTTCGTTGATGAACACGTTCTCGATCTTCAACAAGTCTTTATGACCTAATGCGGATGATGGCAGATTAAGGCCAATCGTCACGCGTTGAGAAGAGTTGTGCATATCGAACAATTTCAACACTTTGATACCAATTTGGGCTGGAATATGGTCGATTACTGTGCCATTTTTGATTGCTTCTACCTGCAATTGAGTTTCTTTAGTCATGTCTTTTTCTCCCTCGATTACAGTGTTTCGTTTAGAACCAATGCCAACAATGCTTGGCGCGCGTACACGCCATTTTCTGCTTGTTGGAAGTAGTAAGCGTGCGGTGTTACGTCGACGTCTGTGGTGATTTCATCCACGCGTGGCAGTGGGTGTAGCACTTTCAAGTTCTCACGTGCACCTTCTAGTAGCGCTGCTGTTAGGATGTAAGCTGACTTGATGTGCGCGTATTCAGATTCATCGAAACGCTCTTTTTGTACGCGTGTCATGTACAGAATGTCTAGTTCAGGAATCACGCTTTCCATGTCTGTATGCAGGCTGTATTGAATACCTGCTTCATCGAGTTCTTCACATAGGTAATCAGGCATCGCGAGCGCTTCAGGTGCCACAAAGAAGAAGCGAATGTTATTGAACTTCGCCAATGCTTGAGTTAAAGAATGCACGGTGCGACCGTATTTTAGGTCACCAACGAACGCAACGTTCAGGTTGTCTAGACGACCTTGTGTTTCTGCAATCGTGTATAGGTCGAGTAGCGTTTGTGTTGGGTGTTGGTTGGCACCGTCACCAGCGTTAATCACAGGAACGCTGTTAGAGAACTCGGATGCCAAGCGCGCTGCACCTTCTTGAGGGTGGCGCATAACGAAGGCATCGACGTAAGAAGAGATCACTTGAACTGAGTCAGACAGTGTCTCGCCTTTTTTCGCCAGAGAGGTGTTACCACCGTTATCAAAACCAATAACATCGCCACCAATACGTTGAATCGCTGTTTCGAATGACAGACGAGTACGTGTGGATGGCTCAAAGAAACAGCTCGCTACAACCTTGTTTTTAATCAGTTCTGGACGAGGTTCTTTTTTTAGCTGACCTGCAGTTTCTACAATCAGTTCCAGTTCTTCACGTGAAAGCTCTGGAATAGAGATGATGTGCTTCTGGTAAAGCGAGTTCGCCATGATCTTCTTCCCTATAACAGTGGTGACTATCCCCAAAATTACCCTGGTGGAATTTCGGACATAAAAAAACCTCCCCAAATGGGGAGGTTTTAAAATTCAATAGAATTAACGAAAATAACAGCGCGTAAGCGTAGTCGCTTAGCTAGAGCAAATCGCGTTTTTACGTCAGCAATCGGCTTGGTCATTTCATAATCCTCAGACAAATTGCCGAGCATTATACGCTTAACTTTCGTGAGCGCAAGCGATTACATCGTGGTTTTTGTTACCATTTTTAATGCTTTGGTTTAGCTGCCTAACGTTGCTACCATCACGGCTTTGATTGTGTGCATGCGGTTTTCGGCTTCGTCGAATACGATGGAGTACTCTGATTCAAACACGTCTTCCGTTACCTCTAGTCCTTTCATGCCGTATTTCTCTGCCACCTCTTTACCCACAGTCGTTTCATCGTTGTGGAAGGCTGGCAGGCAGTGCATGAACTTCACATGATGGTTACCCGTTTGCTTAATCACATCCATATTGATTTGGTAAGGTGTCATCAGTGCAACACGCTCATCCCAAGCTTCAGCAGATTCGCCCATGGAGACCCAAACGTCGGTGTATAAGAAGTCACAGCCTTTAACGCCTTCTTCAACGTTTTCAGTCAGCGTGATCTTCGCGCCAGTTTGTTGGGCTATCTCTTGGCAAGTTGCGACTAATGCTTTTTCTGGCCAGAAGGCTTTTGGCGCTACAAGGCGAATGTCCATGCCCATTTTGGCTGCGCCAACCATGAGTGAGTTACCCATGTTATTACGAGCATCACCAAGGTAGGCAAACGTCATCTCATGCAGTTGTTTGCCGCGCCCGTGCTCTTGCATGGTCAGGAAGTCAGCAAGAATTTGGGTAGGGTGGAACTCATCAGTCAAACCATTCCAAACAGGGACGCCTGCGTAAGTACCGAGCTCTTCAACAATGGATTGACCAAAGCCACGATACTCGATGCCGTCGTACATACGACCAAGAACGCGTGCGGTGTCTTTCATGGATTCCTTATGACCAATCTGCGAACCAGAAGGGCCGATGTAAGAGACCTGAGCGCCTTGGTCAAAGGCAGCAACTTCAAACGCACATCGGGTACGAGTAGAAGATTTCTCAAAGATTAGCGCGATGTTTTTACCTTGAAGTTTCTTCTGCTCTGTTCCTGCATATTTAGTTTTTTTCAGCTCTGCGGACAGTTCGAGCAAGAACTGGATCTCTTTAGTTGAGAAATCCAATAGCTTCAAAAAGTTGCGATTACGTAAATTGAAAGCCATAGCTCGTCCCTTAGGTCGTGTGGTTGATAAAGAATAAAAGCATTAAAACATATAAATGCTTTTATTGTGAATAATTATTTTAATTAAAAGCAAAAAAAGGTTGATGCATTCACATCAACCTTAGTCTCAATTGGTTTTATTTGGTGGGAGAGGTTTCTCAAATATCATCACGTTCGATTGGGCAGCTCATACAGCGTGCACCACCACGACCGCGACCAAGCTCGTTACCCGGAATAGTCAGGACTTCAATGCCAGCTTTGTCGTACTTCTCGTTAGTGTAGACGTTACGTTCGTAACCAATCACAACACCAGGTTTCACCGTCAGTACGTTGTTGGCATCGTTCCATTGCTCTCGTTCAGCTTCGTAGCTGTCACCACCCGTTGTGATGATCTTCAATTGATCTAAGCCAAGTGCCGATTCGATGGCATGCAGATAGTTGTGTGATGCTTCGACATGCATTTCACCGTTGCCTTTAGGTGTTAGGCGCCAGGTGTCTAAATCTTTACGCATGATTTCTGGGTATACCGAGAAAGTGTCCACATCCATGTGCGTCATGACCGTATCAAGGTGCATGCACGAGCGGTGTTTTGGTAGGTCGATAGCAATCACTTCTTTCGCCTGACCAGATTTAAATAAACTCGCCGCTAAGTTTTCTACACCTTGTGGGGTTGTACGCTCAGACATACCAATCAAAACGGCACCTTTACCGATAACCAGTACATCACCGCCTTCTACGTTTGCGTTGTCATAGTGAAGGTCTTCATCACCGAAGTAATTAATGAAATCTTGACCTGCGAAAGTTGGGTGCCAACGGTAAATGGCGCGCAGATGGTTGGTCTCACGTTGTCGCGCAGGCATCATCATTGGATTAAGAGAAACGCCGCCGTATACCCAGCATGACGTGTCACGGGTAAAGAGGTGATTCGGAAGAGGTTCGATAACGAAATCCAATGGACGCTTCATTTTCGGTAGCATCGAAGAGGATTTGATTGGTAGTTCAGAGTAGGCCAAACCACCAAGAAAGATAGTCGCAAGATGTTCGTCATCCATTTCTGCAAAGTATTGACGCAAATCACGAGCAAATGTTGGGCCGTAACGGAAATCGGAGATTTGAGTATTCAACAACCATTGTTTTGCTTCAGGAACGGCAAGTGTCTCTACGAGCAAATCGTGTAGCAGTAGCACCTCGACATCTTGCTCTCGTAGTGTACGGGCAAATGCATCGTGCTCTTCCCCTGCAGCTTCTACCGCGAGCACGTCGTCAAATAATAGTTCGTGACAGTTTGATGGGGTGAGGTGGGTGAGGGCACGCTCTGGGCGATTCAATAACACTCGTCTAAGTTGACCAACTTCTGATCCAACGTACAGCTTGCTCATTTTGTATCCTTACAAATTTTCCAGCCATTAGTTATGACAAGCTTGCCGCAAAGATGCAAGTCCTAGAACTTACTCTATATGTCGATATCTTGCCTTTTATTAGCGATATATTTTGTAAATTAATGCTTTGCATTTTTAAATTCTATATTTAGAACTTTGTTCATAGTATTTAAAAAGTGCGTTTTTATTCTTTTTACTCGCTTTCAATAGACTCACATTGTTAGTGCATAAAACGCGCATAACTATTCTAAAATATGCATTTTTAAAGCTTTCTTTATTCGCTTGCATTTTTAATTGCCTTGTTGGTGTATTCACTTCATGGCCATAAACACGCAATGCACTCTCCTATCTCGACGAATTTACTTGATTAGGATCTTCTGAATATTAAAGATTTCTTGTTTTTGTTAATTTTTTGTTTCTGTGAGCGAGGTTTCGATTTTTGAGAAAGAATATTCGTTAAGAATCCAAGCCGTTTGGTGTTTGTTTGTGGCTTTTCATCGCAATCCGTGCCATATTTCACCGCATTAACATACTCAGTCTTGAGTATAGTGTTTTCATCAAGTAACTAATCTGGAGCCAAAACATGTCTCACGAAGATGAATATCTATCAGTAGAAGAATTAATTGAGATTCAAAAGGAAGAGACTCGCGATATCATTGCAGCATTGCTAGAAGACGGCAGCGATCCAGATTCACTATACGAAATCGAGCACCACCTATTTGCTGAAGACTTCGACACGCTAGAGAAAGCGGTTGTGGAAGCATTCAAAATGGGCTTTGAAGTGCTTGAAGCTGAAGAAACAGAAGATGAAGACGGTAACAAACTGCTTTGCTGTGATGCAACAATGGAATCTGCACTAAACGCAGAAGCGATTGATGCACAGGTTGAGAAGTTGATTCACCTTGCAGAAAAATACGACATCATTTACGACGGTTGGGGTACTTACTACGAAGGCGAAGATGCGCTTTACCCAGACGAAGATGATGAAGACGAAGAGTAATCGACTCATTCATTCTAAGAAGCCAGCGTTTATCGCTGGTTTTTTTTGTGCCTTAAAAATGATAACCGAGGGTGAGCATAAATAATTCTCATTGAGTTTGTAGGCTTACTGCCTATAACCCTAAGCCACTTGAGTATATAATGCATGAAAATTGATCTAGCTCAAGGTGTATATGCAACTCTCACTCGCCGGTTTATGGCAAGTCTCTCCACTGACGGACCTTTCTATCCCACAGGATGACATTACTTTCCCTGCTCCTTTGAGTCAGGTATTGCCTGCTGAACTGACTGAAGAAGCGATCCGTCAGCAAGAGTGGCACCTGATGCACGACATCGAAGTGGACGAATCCATGATGGCATTCCCAGCGGTAGAAATGGTGTTGGGTGGTGTGGATTACCATGCAGAAGTGCGTTTGAACGGAGTCGCATTGTTCGACTGTGACGGTTCGCAAAGCATATACAAAAAAGACATTCGTCCATTTATGCAGATGGGGCGCAACCGTTTTGAGATCCTGTTCCTCGAGGAAGAAGAAGATCTTCTGCTGGATGAGGATAAACCGGAGTTGTGCTCACTTGCGGATCATGAATACCAAAAGAGTGATGAGCGCTTGGGGGTATGGCAAGAACCGTATCTACAGTTCATTCGCAATGTTCGTTTAGACCGCGTGGCTACCGAGCAGATTTGGCACCACGGTGGTGGTTGTGAGTTTAAAGTCGACTTGTACTATCAAACTTTTGCGCCGGGTCTAGTATCGGCATCGGTTAAGTTTAATGGCATGACTTACCATATTCCTATTGATGTCCGAGCGGATCATGCGAGTGCTTTATTCCAGATCGAAGCGCCAAAGTATGCCGATCTTAACGATCCCGATCCAAAAGATCTCTACGAACTCGTAGTGGAGTTGGATGGGCAGCGCCAAGCATTTACAGTGGCACTTAGCCAAGAGCTCTGTGTTACCCATCTTGTACTTTAAGTTTGGGGATAAAACGCTATAACGTCTTAAGCATCACGACTTCACATGCATCATGCCCTGTTTGTCCTAGCGGGGCATCGAGATGCTCAAAGCCTAGCTTTTCATACAAGCCTACCGCTTCTCTTAGACATTCTGTCGTTTCTAAATAGCACTGCTGATACCCAAACTGTTTCGCTAGCTGTAAGCTCAATGCGACGATGCGTTTAGCTAAGCCGTGCCCTCGTGTTTGAGGTAAGAAGTACATCTTTTGCAGCTCACACACATTTGGCTCACCAGCTAAAGGTGCAAAGCCGCCGCCACCCACAATCTCGCCTTGGTATTCGACTACCCAGTAGGCTGCGCCTTGTTGGTCGTAAACCGAGTACATGTCATCAAGCGTTGGATCGGCCACACCATAACCTTTGTCTGCGGTTAAACCGTATTCTGCGGAGACTGCGCGAATCACGTTTGCAACTTGCGAGTTATCTGCTTTGGTAAGAGGTCGAAGAACGTATTCCTCTGCCTGACACACTTTTGTTAGCCCTTTTAGGTAAGTCTCTAAACCAAGTTTGATTTGCTCTTGCTCGCTGTCATCCAGTTGGGTAAGCAGTTGTTCAAAGAAGCTGTTTTGCTGTTGGTCTAGTTGCGATAACGCCTGTTGACCTTGCTCTGTAAGCGCCACAAGTTGACTGCGTTTGTCTTTCGGGTTTTCGATACTCTCAACTAAACCTAATTTAATCAAACCGGTAACGGTGCGGCTTGCATTGGACTTGTCGACATTGAGCTGTTGTGCTAGTTGATTGATGGTCAACGGCTGCAGTTTGATCTCACCTAACGCGTGCGCTTGCACTGGAGTGAGAGCGACGTCGCCACATTGCTTATCGAGCATACCAAGTAATCGGACGGCTTGACGGGAATAGTGTCGGAGTTGACGAGCATTCATTATCACTTACCTCTAAAAATAAAGTTGCGCACCGCAATTAAATTAATTGCGGTGCGCAACTTTGTCAATGGTAAATGTCATTTTGCTCGTTAGGAGGCGTATTGAGCCTCCATGTTTAAGCGTGTTGGTGCAGACAGAACTGTGGTGCTTGGTTATCTGATCTACGCATCCATACTTTCTCGTGGAAGTAGTACGCTACTGTATTCAAGCTTGGCTCTAGCATTGCCATGATACCGCCGACAAACGCATCACCTGTTAGTAAGTAAACTACGGTAAAGGCAACACTGAAGTGGATAGTGGCAAAGCTTGCGGTTTTTATTTTGGTCATCCACTGACGAGCTTTAAGCGCAGGGACTTTTGCCCATGCTTTTTCATGAAAGTAGAAAGCGACGGTGTTCACTGAAGGCTCAATCATGGCAATTAAACTACCAATTAGAATGTCGCCAGTAAGCACGTAAGCGACACTAAACGCGATAGTAAAATGGAGTGCTGCAAAGGTTAGTGTCTTTTTCATGATAATTACTCAATTGTTGTGTTGTTTCGATAGGTCTATTATTGAGAATTATTATCATTAAATCTAATGGGCAGTTAAGATTAGTTTGATAGGTAAAAACTATTAAATATGAGGCAGAGTAGGAGAGAGTAGTGAATATCTTTGAAAGCTTTCCGAGCAATAAAATGCAAAAAGGGTTGATGCTTTCACACCAACCCTTTGATTCTTTTATTCTAGCTTTTAGCGATTAAAGTGCAGCGATCGTTGTCTTCTGCTCTTCTAGCTTAGCTAGTGTCTCTTTGTAACCTTCAAGCTTCTCACGCTCTTTAGCAACAACCGCTTCAGGAGCTTTCGCTACGAAGCCTTCGTTACCTAGTTTGCCTTCGATACGCTTGATTTCGCCGTGAGTTTTCTTGATTTCGCCATCTAGACGAGCAAGCTCAGCGTCTTTGTCGATCAGACCCGCCATTGGGATCATAAGCTCAGACTTAGCAACCAGTGCTGTTGCACACGCTGGCGTTTCTTCGTCAGCAGCAAGTACGCGTACAGATTCTAGTTTCGCTAGAGACATCAGAACTTGTTTGTTTGCTTCTAGACGCGCTGCGTCTTCTGCGTTTGCTGCTTTCAACATAACGTCAAGCGGCTTACCTGGGTTGATGTCGTATTCAGCACGTAGGTTACGGATGCTGGTAATGAACGCTTTCACCCATTCAATATCGTCTAGCGCTTCTTGGTTGAAGTTTGCTTCGTCGAATTGAGGCAGTGCTTGCAGCATGATTGTCTCACCTTCTACACCTTCAACTAGTGGCTTGATGCTTTGCCAGATAGTTTCAGTGATGTAAGGAATCACTGGGTGAGCTAGACGTAGAGTCTTCTCAAGAACCGTGATTAGTGTACGGCGAGTACCACGTTGTTGCGCTTCAGTACCTTTCCATAGAACTGGCTTAGTAAGCTCAAGGTACCAGTCACAGAATTGGTTCCAGATGAATTCGTAAAGCGTGTTAGACGCCATATCTAGACGGAAGTTGTCGATATGGTTGTTGAACGCTTTCGCTGCAAGTTCAAACTGAGACTCGATCCACTTGTCCGCTAGTGAGTATTCAATCTCACCACCGTTGAAGCCACAATCTTGCTCTTCTGTGTTCATCATTACGTAACGGCTTGCGTTCCATAGTTTGTTACAGAAGTTACGGTAACCCTCAAGACGCTTCATATCCCAGTTGATATCGCGACCTGTTGATGCCATTGCTGCAAGAGTGAAACGTAGTGCGTCTGTGCCGTATGCTTCGATACCGTTTTCAAACGTCTTACGAGTGTTCTTCTCGATTTTCTTCGCTAGTTGAGGCTGCATCATGTTGCCACAACGCTTCTCTACTAGAGACTCTAGGTCGATACCATCGATCATGTCGATTGGGTCAAGTACGTTACCTTTCGACTTAGACATCTTGTCGCCGTTTTCGTCACGGATTAGACCAGTAACGTAAACTGTTTTAAACGGTACTTGTGGTTTGCCGTTTTCGTCTTTCACGAAGTGCATGGTCATCATGATCATGCGCGCAACCCAGAAGAAGATGATGTCGAAACCAGTTACTAGTACGTCTGAAGGGTGGAATACTTTCAGATCGTCAGTTTGCTCTGGCCAACCTTGAGTACCGAACGTCCATAGTGCAGAAGAGAACCATGTATCCAGTACGTCTTCGTCTTGGTGCAGTTCAATAACTGACTCTAGGTTGTTGTTCTTACGAACTTCTTCTTCGTCACGACCTACGTAAACATTACCTTGGTTGTCGTACCAAGCTGGGATGCGGTGACCCCACCATAGCTGACGAGAGATACACCAGTCTTGAACGTCACGCATCCAAGAGAAGTACATGTTTTCGTATTGCTTAGGAACGAATTGGATGTCGCCGTTTTCAACTGCTTCAACCGCTGTTTTCGCTAGAGGTGCAGTACGTACGTACCACTGGTCAGTTAGCATTGGTTCGATAACCACACCACCACGGTCGCCGTAAGGAACTTGTAGATCGTGATCTTTCACTTCTTCAAGTAGACCTAGCTCGTCGAATTCAGCAACGATAGCTTTACGAGCTGCAAAACGCTCCATACCTTGGTACTTAGCTGGTAGCTCAGTGCTGTAAGCGTCGCTTGCTTCGCCGTTGGTGTTGAATACTTCAGAAGCGTCACGGATGTTCGCGTCGAAAGTCAGAATGTTGATCATTGGTAGCTGGTGGCGCTTACCAACTTCGTAGTCGTTGAAGTCGTGCGCAGGTGTGATTTTCACACAGCCAGTACCTTTTTCCATATCTGCGTGCTCATCGCCCACGATTGGAATGCGACGTTCAACGATAGGAAGGATGATGTCTTTACCGATAAGATCTTTGTAACGTGGATCTTCTGGGTTAACCGCAACACCAGTATCGCCTAGCATGGTCTCTGGACGAGTCGTAGCCACAACGATGTAGTCTTTGCCATCCGCTGTTTTAACGCCATCTGCTAGTGGGTAGCGGAAGTGCCACATGTTGCCTTTAGTGTCTTTGTTCTCTACTTCTAGATCTGAAATCGCTGTGTGTAGCTTTGGATCCCAGTTAACTAGACGCTTACCGCGGTAGATTAGATCGTCTTCGTATAGACGTACGAACACTTCTTGAACGGCGTTAGATAGACCATCGTCCATCGTAAAACGCTCTCGGTCCCAGTCTACAGATGCGCCAAGGCGACGAAGCTGCTTAGTGATAGTACCGCCAGATTCGCCTTTCCATTCCCAGATTTTGTCGATGAAAGCTTCACGACCGTAATCGTGTTTTGTTTTGCCTTCTTCTGCAGCGATCTTACGCTCAACAACCATCTGAGTTGCGATACCTGCGTGGTCCGTACCTACTTGCCAAAGAGTGTTTTTACCCTTCATGCGCTCACAACGGATAAGCGTATCCATGATCGTATCTTGGAACGCGTGGCCCATGTGTAGGCTACCAGTGACGTTCGGTGGCGGGATCATGATGCTGTATGATTCTTTAGTAGTGTCACCGTGTGGCTTAAAGTAGCCTTTCTCTTCCCAAGTCTGATACAGAGCTTGTTCGATTGAAGTTGGGTTGTATGTCTTTTCCATAGCGCTCTTTTAATGGATACGTTGATGGTTGAATCTAAGTCAATCTTTATAAGTGAGGGATCTTAACAAGATCGCCTTAACTATAAGGATTGACCGTTAAGGATATTGAATTTCGATCGTTTGCAGTTGATAACCTGCTTGACGGTAAATTTTATACCTTTCTCTTGCGACCTGTTTAGCTTTTTCTTCGCAAGGCACGAAGTCTACCACTTGAGCAAACTTGTTCGCAAAGGTTGTCTCATTTTCCGCCAAATTAATTACCAATTGACGATTCCAATTAGGTTTTACGCCTTCATGGCCGATCTCAATATTGGTGGCGTATTTCGGTCCTTCACCTACGAGATTATGAGCCATGAACTTATCTGCATCAATTTGCCAAAAAGCCTCGGCCAGTTGTTCGGCGTGCGACTTGTCTTGGCAGTTCAAATACACTTTAGCTCCTTGGCGAGCAAAGTGCTGAGCCAAGAATACGATGTATTGTTCAAAGCCCGTCTTTGTAGCTTGAGGGCTCTCTTCTTTAATGATGTAGAAGGTTGCAGTTTGCATCATTCTCTCACTTGCCATTGGTCTCATCCTTAGACCATTTTACATTCCTATTCTCTCTCAAGAAAATCGGGGTAATAAAAAAGGGCCTTGCGGCCCTTTTAGATAGTGTTCAGAAATTACTCTTCTGTCTCTTGGCCGCTGCGGTTCAAAAGGAATTGGACAAGCATTGAGACAGGACGGCCCGTTGAGCCTTTCGCTGCGCCTGACTTCCAAGCTGTACCCGCGATATCGACGTGTGCCCAGTTGTACTTCTTAGCAAACTTAGACAGGAAGCAACCTGCAGTGATAGTGCCAGCAGGACGACCACCAATGTTTGCCATATCAGCAAATGGACTCTTCAGCTGCTCATGGTACTCGTCTGCCATTGGCAGACGCCATGCACGGTCACTTGCTTGCTCAGAAGCGTTTACTAGCTCATGAGAAAGTGGGTTGTGGTTAGAGATTACGCCGCTGATGTGGTGGCCTAGTGCGATAACACAAGCTCCCGTTAGCGTTGCAACGTCTACTACGCAGTCTGGTTCGAAACGCTCTACGTAAGTCAGTGCGTCACAAAGAACAAGACGACCTTCCGCATCAGTGTTCAGAACTTCTACAGTTTGACCAGACATGGTTGTTAGGATGTCTCCTGGACGGTAAGCGTTGCTGCCTGGCATGTTTTCACAGCCTGCTAGAACACCAATAACGTTGATTGGTAGGTTTAGCTTCGCTAGCGCTTTCATTGTTCCGAATACAGACGCAGCACCACACATGTCGTACTTCATCTCATCCATACCTTCACCAGGTTTTAGAGAGATACCGCCTGAATCGAACGTCAGACCTTTACCGACGAGAACGATAGGTTTTGCTTCTGACTCTGGGTTACCCTTGTATTCGATAATCGACATCATAGATTCGTTCTTCGAACCACGACCTACTGCTAGGTAAGATGTCATGCCCAGTTTTTCCATCTCTTGCTCACCAATGATCTTGGTGGTTACGGTTTCGTAATCGTCAGCAAGGCGACGAGCTTGAGAGGCTAAGTAAGCTGGGTTTGCTACGTTTGGTGGCATGTTGCCAAGATCTTTTGATGCTTTCACACCAGAAGAAATAGCTAGACCATGGGTGATTGCTTTTTCACCTAGGTTCAGTTCACGACGCGTTGGTACGTTGAACACTAGCTTACGCAGTGGACGACGAGTTTCTGGCTTAACGCTCTTGAACTGGTTAAATGTGTAAAGACCATCTTTAGTCGCTTCAACCGCTTGACGTACTTTCCAGTACGTATCGCGACCTTTAACGTGTAGTTCAGTTAGAAAACATACTGCTTCCATTGAACCGGTTTCGTTAAGTGTGCTGATCGTCTTTTGAATGATTTCCTTGTACTGGCGCTCGCCGAGTTCACGTTCTTTACCACAACCTACAAGTAGAACGCGCTCTGACAAAACACCTGGTACTTGATGCAGTAGTAGCATCTGACCAGGTTTACCCTCTAGATCACCACGGCGAAGTAGTGAACTGATGTAACCGTCACTGATTTTATCAAGTTGTTCGGCTACTGGAGAAAGGCGACGTGGTTCAAACACACCAACAACGATACATGCGCTACGTTGTTTCTCTGGACTGCCACTTTTAACACTGAACTCCATGCGTACTCCTACATCCTGAAGACAAATTGCTCTAAATGTTAGATAATGATCGCTTACTTGTTGAATTTAAGCTCAGGTCTTACCAACAGAGCTGATTTAAGCGCTAACATCTAGTTTATAATTTTTAAAAAAATAAATGGTTCAACGGGAAACTATAGTGATTCGACCAAAAAAACAAGTTTTGTATAGGTAATTTCAGCGTGATTATTGTTAGATATTTGATCCGCGAAACACTCAAGAGCCAATTTGCGATTTTCTTCGTACTTTTTTTGGTGTTTGTGAGCCAGAAGTTTATCAGTGTTCTTGCTGATGCTTCGGACGGGGATATTCCTGCTGGATTAATTTTCTCAGTGGTTGGTTTAAACATGCCAGCCATGGGTTTATTGATGCTGCCATTAAGTTTGTACATCGGCATATTGATCACCTTTGGTCGCTTGTATGCGGAAAGTGAGATCGTGGTAATGAATGCCACCGGTATCGGGAATAAATTCTTGGTACAGGCGGCATTGTACTTAGCTCTGATTACATCAGGTGTTGCTGCGTTTAATGCGTTGTGGTTATCGCCTTGGTCTCAGGACCGTGTCGAGCAGCTGTACGAGCAAGTCGCGGCAGAAAACAGCGTTGACCTGCTAAAGAAAGGCCAATTCCAAGGAACGCCAGATGGTTCGTCAGTCGTGTTTATTGACGACATCAAAAACAGCACGTTAAGCAACGTGTTTGTTGCACAGATGCGCCCTCGCGATTCCATTCTACCAAGCGTGATGTTCTCTTCTTCAGGCGATGTAAAAGAACTGTCGGATGGCCGTCAGATCATTACGATGCATGAGGGCACGCGCTATGAAGGTGTGCCGACTCGCGTGGAATACATGATCACCAAGTTTGACGAATATGAAGGCTTGATTGGCCAGCGCGAAGTGAAGCAAAAAGGTCGTGATTGGGAAGCTTACCCAACCGCAGATTTGATCGGTCATCCCGATCCAGAAGCGCAAGCAGAACTGCAATGGCGAATTTCATTGTTTGTGTGTATTCCGCTGTTGACGATGTTGGTTATTCCGCTTTCCGCGGTCAACCCACGTCAGGGACGTTTCGCTAAAATGGGCCCTGCCATCTTGATTTACTTGGCGTACTTCCTTGCAATTAGTGCAACGAAATCTGCGTTAGAGGATGGTGCTATACCTGCTGCTATTGGCATGTGGCCTATTAATGCGATGCTGCTTTTAGTCGCTATCCTGGCGAACATGATGGACAGTGTTCCTGCTCGTCGAATGAAAGAAAAATTCTGTAAGAAGAGGCTCGCGTAAGCTGTGTTCAAACTCTTAGACCTTTACATCGGTAGAACGATAATCTCTACCACGGCTTTGGTGTTAGCGACCTTTGTTGGTTTGTCTGGCATCATCAAATACGTAGAGCAGCTGCGTAAAGTCGGCCGTGGTGCATACGACTTAATGCATGCCCTCTACTTTGTGTTACTAAGTATCCCTCGCGATGTAGAAATGTTTTTCCCGATGGCTGCGTTGTTGGGGGCATTAATTGGCCTTGGTATGTTGGCTTCCAGCTCCGAGCTCGTAGTAATGCAAGCAGCCGGCTTTTCTAAGTTGGATATCGGTTTATCAGTGCTTAAAACCGCGGTTCCATTAATGCTAATCGTCATGACGCTTGGCCAATGGGGCGCACCTGAAGCACAAAAAATGGCACGTGATCTACGAGCGTTTGCTTTGTCTGGCGGTAGTATCGTTTCTGTTCGGGCTGGTGTTTGGGCTCGTGATGCCAATGATTTTATCTTTATCGGCAAAGTTGAAGACGACAAACTCTATGGTTTGAACATGTGGCGTTTTGATGATGATAAAAACCTACAGAAAGTCATTTTTGCTGAAGAGGTTGATTACCAACAAGACAACAATTGGCTGATGCGCTACGTGCAAGTTACTGACATGGAGAATGAAAACGTCATTACCAAGCGTGATTTGGAACAAATGGAGTGGCACACCTCATTAGCACCAGACAAACTGGCAGTCGTGACGGTAAAACCAGAAGAGCTGTCACTAAGTGGCTTGTATGACTATGTGACATACCTGAAAGCATCAGAGCAAGATGCTTCACGTTATGAACTGGCATTTTGGCGCAAGCTATCTCAACCGCTTTCTATCGCGGTAATGATGTTGATGGCACTGTCATTTGTATTCGGTCCATTACGTAGTGTGACCATGGGGGCAAGGGTGCTTTCGGGGGTGGTTGCTGGCTTTACTTTCTACATATCCAGTGAATTCTTTGGTCCTCTAACCTTGGTATATGGCATCCCGCCAGTATTCGGTGCACTGGCTCCAAGTCTCGTATTCTTAGCTATTGCGGTATCTCTGCTCAGAAGAAAGCTATAGATTCCCAAAGACAGTAAACATAAAAAAGGAAGGCGCCATGCCTTCCTTTTTCTATTTTGCTTCTGCCATTTAACTATTTAGCTTTCGGTAATACCACGACTTCAGTTTTTGCCCAAATATCATGGAAACCACGTTTCTGTGGGTCAATGGGTACAGTGAGGTTAGCTAAGCCGAAACCAGAGGTTGCTAGGCGAATCAATGCCTGAGTTACAGAAATAGCTGAGCCATCTTTACTGTTTCGGATCTGCATTTTCCAAGCTCGCATGCCTAGTGTTTGACCTGCTCGTGTCCAGAAGAAGACAAAGAAATATACCCAGACTGTCGCCAAGTAAAGGGTAAATAGCGGGCTTAATACAGGGTGCTTTCCTAGCATATCCGCTGCATCTGCATATTCTCCATAGCTCAATAATCCTGCTGCATTTAACGCAAAGACGATTGCCATCACTACGCCGGCGGCCATCATTTCAATTGCTAAGATAATCAGCATATCGTAGAACAACGCCGCTAATCGGCGAAATAAGCCCGCTGGTGGAAGAGTTGTAGAAGTCGTCATAGTTCCATCACTTACCTTTAAAATTGTGCGTCAGGATATAGATTCCGCTTGTCGGTGAAAAGAGAGCTAACGCACAGAGTCTCTAATTACGAAGAAATCACCATAGCAGAAGACACTTTATATCCATCGTCTAACTTAACAAAGCTATCCAGTTCAAACTTCGCGTCACCTAACCTGTGAAATCGTCAAACATACGGTACCTTGCTTAGAACATGAGATTACGAATGACGTGATAGAGGTACAAGATGATCGTGATTACCGGCGCGAGCAGTGGACTAGGTGCGCAACTAGCTAAGTTGTATGATGCTCAAGGCGAAGAAACACTGTTAACTGGACGCAGTGAAGAGAAGTTAGCGACTCTTTCTCAACACCTATCTAATAAAGCTCAAGTGCGTAGTTGTGATTTGGTGGATACATCCCAAGTCGAGAATTTGTTTAATGAGCTGCCTAAAGCGCCTTCTACTCTGATTCACTGTGCTGGAAGTGGGTATTTTGGTTTATTAGCTGAGCAAGACCCGCAAGAGATTCAAAAGCTGATTGAAAATAACCTCACTTCGGCGATTAATATTCTTCGAGAGTTGGTCAAACGTTATCAAGAGCAGCCAGTAAATGTTGTGATGGTGATGTCGACAGCAGCACTGCAAGCTAAGGCACAAGAATCGACCTATTGTGCGGTGAAGTGGGCTGTCAAAGGACCTATTGTGCGGTGAAGTGGGCTGTCAAAGGTTTGATTGAATCCGTTCGTATGGAGTTAAAAGGCAAACCAATGAAAATTATCGCTGTGTATCCCGGAGGTATGGCGACGGAATTTTGGGAGACGAGCGGTAAGACTTTAGACACCAGTAGCTTTATGAGTGCAGGTGATGCAGCGCGGATGATTCATGGTGCGCTTTCTAATATTGGTAATGGTTACGTTTCGGATATTACAGTTAACCGTTTATAGGGCTGAGAGGGAGGTCTTGTTATCAGGTGATATGGCAGACTGAACTGTGATGAGATCTTCTTTGTCACACTTTGTGGCGAAATTATCAGCAAACGATAGTTATTTAAGGTTTTTCTGCTTGCGCAGGTCAAAAGCTTACGTATAATGCCAACCATCAAAGGGCAATAGCCCCGAGATGCCGGTGTGGTGAAATTGGTATACACGACGGATTCAAAATCCGTTGCCTTCGGGCGTGGCGGTTCAAGTCCGCCCACCGGTACCATATTCCAAGACAGAGCCTCGACGAAAGTCGGGGCTTTGTTGTTTCTGGTTATCCAAAATAAAAAAAGCGCGAGGGGTATGCCTCGCGCAAACTACTACATGGTGATAGTAGGAACAGCCTATAGAGCTGTGAACAAGGTGTTCTGTGTATTAGGAGTCCAATCCGACTGTGATACATGCGGAATGTTTACGAGGTAGCGAAGACCTTGGTAAGTCACGACATCATCTGCTTCATAAGCAACGTTTAGTGTCCAGTTAGTTGCAGGATCGGCATTTGTCCAAAGGCTAGACGTTGAAGACGGTGCCCAATCCTGTTGTGCGACGTGCGTTGTAACCGCTTTATAAACAGTACCTGAATGTGTTACGTAATCACCAGCAACGTATGCCTGACCAACTTGCCAAACTGGTGTGTAGTTATCCATGCTATCGAAAACGTATCCTGCTTCTTTTGCGATTTGGATAAACTTAGCCAGCTTAGGTAAGTTTTTGGTTGCTCCCATGCCGCGTTTGCCATCTTCGAATAAGAACTCATGTGTTAACACGATAACTTTGTCTGCGTGTAGCGGAGTACCACAAGGGAATTCTTGTGTTTTGGAGTTGATAGGGTTGATCGTCGTTGGCGCACAACTGTTTAGGGCCGCATCAACATAACCTAGAAACGGTTCTGCTTCCGTCAAACTATTTGCTGGCATTGCAATGCCCCAGTTCTCCGGTGCCCAGTCGAGATCCCAACCATGGGTTTGATATCCCTTATTCGCTAAGATATTTTGAACTTCAATCGAGGCCTTAACGCTGTTTGACGGGTTGTTAGTGTCACAGACGTAGCCAGGTTCCCAAGGTTTTAAGTCATCAGAGGTTGCACATAAGCCATCTGCTTTAAAGTTTTTTGTTACACGCCAGCCGTTGGTATATGGCAATCGAGCAAACTCTTCACCGCGATAGTTTGGGTAACTGGAAATATTTGGTAGGTATCGCTCGAGTACTGCTAAGTTTTCGTCAAATGTTAGAGCGTCGTAGACAGGATCTTGGTAAGAGTTAATTTGATGATCGCCCGTCGCATTACATTCTGCACCACTGTTAGGGCCAAATTCTTCCACGCAGTTATGGATCATATGGGCATAACTGTGGTTCGCTACGATATGCCCTGTATCGAGAGCCAGTTTCAAAGCTTCTAAAGCGCGGTCCTCATTTTCATCACCAATCCCATCTAGGTGCCAAGCATTAAAGTAAAAAGTGCCTTTAACCCCTTGTTCATTAAGCACATTAATCACATCGATTGACGCATTAATAGGGCCGTCATCAAAAGTTAAATATATCGTGCCTTTTGGGTCTGCTTGGGCAAACGAATATTGAGATAGAGCAGTGCCTAAGAGTGTAACCATAGCCAGTTTATTTAATTTCATTCTTTATTCCTTTTAAGAAGTTAATTATGACGTTGTCAGTAGTAATATATTGATAGTTATAAATATAAATTTTGTGTTTTATTATTCTGTTGGCTTTTATCCTAGACCTAAATAATTAATAAAAAATAGAGCGTATTTTCTAAAGTGAGATTTAGTTCACGAACAATGCAACCGGTTGCGCTTTTTTGCGTTGGTTATTTTTGCTACAGTTTTTGTAGGTTGAAAATTACACAACGGGAGTAAGGCTATGAAAAAGATCCTTTTATGCTGTAGCGCTGGGATGTCGACCAGTATGTTGGTTAGAAAGATGGAGCAAGCTGCTGAAAAGCAAGGTATTGCATGTAAGATTGATGCGTTGTCTGTGAACGCGTTTGATGAAGCAATCAAAGAGTACGATGTTTGCTTGCTTGGACCTCAAGTTCGATTCCAATTAGAAGAGTTGCGAAAAACAGCTCAAGAGCACGGTAAAAATATAGAAGCAATTTCCCCACAGGCTTATGGAATGATGAAAGGGGAAGAAGTATTAAAGCAAGCATTAGAACTTATTAACTAATTCAATAGTTTAAAATAAAAAGAACAATCATCAAATATTGATATTTGATGTGGGGTTCTTTTGTCTAAAAATAAGGATGGACTCTATGAAGCTTTATGATGCGATTATAGGAATAGTCGAAAAGCATATAGCCCCAATTGCAGCAAAAGTGGGTAATCAACCTCATGTTAGAGCAATGAGAGACGGATTTATCGTGGCAATGCCGTTTATTATTGTAGGTAGCTTTATCTTAATATTTGCTTTTCCACCATTTGAAGAAGGGACTTCGTTTACTCTAGGTCAAATATGGTTGGACTTTGCGACGACGCATTTCGATACCATTATGATGCCGTTCAATATGTCGATGGGAATCATGACGATATTCGTCTCGCTAGGGGTCGCCTATAGCTTGGCGAAAGCGTACAAAATGGATGGGATAACCAGTGCTGTTTTGTCGCTTATGAGTTTCTTATTAATTGCAGCTCCTGCTAAAGACGGCGCTTTGGCAATGAATCATATGGGAGGAACGGGGATTTTTACTGCGGTAATGAGTGCTTTCTTTTCTGTCGAGCTGTACCGCTTTATGAAAAAGCATAACATTACGATTCGCATGCCAGAGCAGGTGCCTCCGGCTATTGCACGATCCTTTGAGGTATTGCTACCCGTCTTAGCGATTTTCGTTACGCTTTACCCTCTGAGTATTTTTGTTCAAATGCAATACGATATGTTGATTCCTGATGCGGTGATGGCAATGTTCAAACCATTGATCAGTGCTTCAAATACGTTACCAGCGATCATTGGCGCCTTGCTTGTTTGTCAGTTATTGTGGTTTGCGGGCATCCATGGAGCGGCGATTGTCGTTGGTCTTCTGTCTCCCATCTTCCTTACTAATATCAGTGCTAACATCGACGCGTTTGTTGCTGGCCAACCTATTCCAAATGTATTCACTCAGCCATTCTGGGACTTCTACATCTTTATTGGTGGTTCGGGTGCAACATTAGCGCTGGTAATGCTTATGTCCTTCAGTCGTTCAGCTCACCTCAAAAGTATTGGACGTATGAGTGCAGTGCCTGGTTTCTTCCAAATTAACGAACCGGTTATTTTTGGTAGCCCTGTGGTGATGAACCCTATTCTATTTATTCCATTCGTATTCGCACCTATCTTGAATGCCACCATTGCGTATTTTGCTGTGCACCTTGGTTTTGTTGGCATGGGGGTAGCAACAACACCTTGGACTACACCAGCTATTATCGGTGCATCATGGGGTAGCGGTTGGACATTCTCACCTGTGTTGCTCGTGATAGGGCTACTGATTCTTGACCTGTTTATCTACTTGCCGTTCTTCAAGATGTTTGAAAAGCAAGTATTAGAGCAAGAGCTTCCAACAAGCAAAGAAACAAAAGACGCGGAACAACCATCCGGTGAAGGCGTAACAGCATAAAGATGATTGGGCTGTCATTCGATAGCCCTCCCTTTCGGAGAGAAGACATGGAACAAGAATTAGTCGTGATGGAAATTATCTGCAACGCGGGTGAAGCCAGAAGTTTGAGTTATGAGGCATTGCGCCTATCGAGAGAGAGAAACTTTGCAGCAGCGGAAGAAAAGCTTTTTCAAGCGAAAGAGTGCATTAACAAAGCGCACCTGATTCAAACGCAATTGATTGAAGAGGACCAAGGAGAGGGCAAAGTGCCAATGACCTTGGTTATGGTGCATGCTCAAGATCATTTAATGACGACCATCTTAGCGCAGGAAATGGCGGTAGAAATCGTCGCATTGAACAAGCAAATTTCTGAAAGGTAAGGAAGCCACGATGCCGAGAAATGCAATCAAGCTCGCCATTATAGGTGGCGGCAGTAGTTACACTCCGGAACTTGTTGAGGGTGTTATTAAACGTTTGGAGTTCTTACCTGTTAAACAGATGCACTTTGTTGATATTGAGTCTGGGGCGGAGAAGTTAGAGATCATCACAGGTTTAGCGCAACGTATGGTCGATAAAGCTGGTGCTGACATTGAAATTAAAGCGGGTTTTGATCGTCGTGAAGCAATCAAAGGTGCGGACTTTGTTATGACGCAATTCCGTGTTGGTGGTTTAGCTGCGCGAGCGAACGACGAGCGTATTCCTATTAAATATGATGTTATCGGTCAGGAAACTACAGGACCGGGTGGTTTCGCCAAAGCATTGAGAACCATTCCTGTAATCCTCGATATTTGCAAAGATATTGAAGAATTAGCCCCAAATGCTTGGATGTTGAATTTTACTAACCCAGCAGGTTTAGTCTCTGAAGCGGTGAGTAAATATACCAAAGTGAAGAGTATTGGACTTTGTAATGTGCCTGTTTCGATGGAAATGATGATTGCCGAGATGATGGATTGTGAACCAAAAGAGCTGCAACTTGAGTTCGCAGGTTTGAATCACTTGGTGTGGGTACATAAAGCATGGCTTAGAGGAGAGGATATTACTCAAACGGTACTAGAGAAGGTTGGAGATGGTGCCAACTTCAGTATGAAGAATATTTGGGAGGAACCGTGGGATCCTGCATTTCTTAAAGCGTTAGGGGCGATCCCTTGTCCTTATCATCGTTATTTCTATCAAACAGATGCCATGCTAGCGGAAGAAAAACAGAGCGCGGGTGAACAAGGCACGCGTGCTGAACAAGTTATGGAGACCGAATCGGCACTATTTAAGCTGTATCAAGATCCTAACTTGGCTCATAAACCAAAAGAGTTAGAAGAGCGGGGAGGAGCTTACTATTCCGATGCATCATTGAACCTAGTGGACTCGATTTATAACAATCGCAATAGTATTCATGTGGTGAACGTACTAAACAATGGCGCAATTAACGGTTTACCTGACAATGCTGTGATTGAATGTAGTGCAGTTATTGGTAGTTGGGGGGCAAAACCGCTCGCAGTAGGGGAGCTCTCGACCAACATAAAAGGACTACTTTACCAAGTTAAGGCTTACGAACAATTAGCGATTGAAGCTGCGGTTGAAGGGAGTTATGACAAAGCACTTATGGCGTTGACCAATAATCCGTTAGTGCCTGATATTGGGCGAGCGAAATCCATTTTGGACGACATATTGAAAGTGAATGCACCTTACCTTCCTCAATTTAAACTGACAATGCTGTAAAAAGGGATATCACCAATGAAAGTGATTTTTAACGCTGATGACTTTGGCTTAACGCCCGGAGTGAATAACGGAATCATCAAAGCACACCAGCAAGGTGTGGTTCGGTCGACCACCATGATGGTAGGAATGGGGGCCGAGAAGCATGCCGTCGAATTGGCGAAACAAAATTCTAACTTGAAAATTGGTATACACCTTCGTTTTACCGCTGGTGCTCCAATTACGGGGCACCCTAATCTTACCAATGGTAAGGAGCACTTTGTTAGTTATGCCGAGTTATGGAAAAAACAAGATTTCGATTTAAAGGCTGTGTATGAAGAAGCGCAAAGCCAAATAGAGCACTTTCTTGCTTTAGGCTTATCATTGAGTCATCTAGATAGCCATCACCATGCGCACACTCACCCTCAATTGCTCCCTGTTATAAGAGAACTTGCTACAAAATATCGTGTACCTTTACGCGGAAGTGGGTTATGCCATGTCAGGAATCCTGTTCGATATTTCTTTACTGATGAATTTTATGATCAAGGTGTAAGTCTCGATGGGTTGCTAAGGGGCTTGCTCAGATTAAAGTTTCAGTACGATATTGTCGAAGTGATGTGTCATCCCGCAGAGGCCGATCAACCTCTAATACTTAGCAGCGGTTACGCGCTGCAACGAGAATTAGAGCTGCAGGTTCTGACCTCCCCGATACTTAAGCAAGAACTTGTTCAACATGGTATCGCAGTCACGGATTACTCTGAGCTTATTTCTTCTCACAAAGTTGCCAGTGTATGATTTAGGCCGCCGGCGTCGAACCCTATTATCACCTTACGACTTGCTGGTGGCCGCTTTATCTAGGTTATCTCTTCGAATAAAACATGCAGTTGGATTAAATAGCAATATGGCAAGGATAAAAGATGTCGCAGAACTCGCTGGAGTAAACCGTTCCACCGTTTCTCGCATTATTAATGGTGAAGGCAAGTTCCGTGAAGAGACAAGAAAAAAAGTCGAAGCGGCCATGGCGCAATTAAATTATCGCCCAAGTGCGATTGCCCGCTCCCTAGCGACTTCATCAAGTAACATGGTTGGTTTATTGGTGACGTACTACACCGGTGGATTTTTCGGGGAGATGATGGAGCAAGTTCAAACGGAACTAGACATCCATAAGAAGTTTTTGATTACCGCACAAGGTCACCATTCCGCAGAAGGAGAGCGAGAGGCTATTGAGCGTTTTAATGATCTTCGCTGCGATGGTTATGTGCTTCACAGCCGTTATTTGTCTGATGATGAGTTGCGTGAACTAGCAAAGTTACCAACGCCGTTTGTATTACTTGATCGTTATGTAGAAGGTATTGAAGAGCGGTGTGTCACGTTCAATCATCATGATGCGAGTCGAATAGCGGTAGAGCACCTTATCTCGGGGGGGCACAGGCACATTGCTTGTATTAGCGGCCCTTCACAGCGTCATAATAGCTTACTTAGAAAGTTAGGTTATGTAGATGCAATGAAGAGTGCGGGCATCGAAATTGATGAAAGCTGGTGTGAAGAAGGTAACTACGGCCGTCAAAGTGGTTATGATGCAATGGCTTCTATATATAGACGGCATCCTGAAATAACCGCGCTTTTTTCTTGTAGTGAGGAGATGACGGTTGGGGCAATGCAATTTCTGCATGAACATAAGATATCTGTCCCAGAACAAATTTCGTTAGTAAGCTTTGATAGTGTCGACCTATGTGAAAGTCTCTACCCTACGGTATCTGCGGTTCATTTCCCAATTAGTGACATGGCGAGAGTGGCAGTGCAAACTCTTATAGGGCTAGTCAAAGATCAACAAATAGAAAGCAAGCCTATCTTTGAAGCTCAACTGAAAATACGTAAGGCCGATAGGTCTTTATGGTAAGTGCTAAAGGTTGAGTGGCCTATAACCTACTCGTTATTGTCTATTGATGGTGAGCACATCGACGCTTTATACATCGGCCTTATTGATGAATTCATTTACAAAATCCACTACTATTAAAGGCTTATCAAGAAGAACTAAGTCAGTAGTGGAAAAGTGGCAACAATTAAACTTACAGTGGATCGTATTCAGCCCGGCTTACATATCCGTCTCCCACTCAAGTGGAACGAGCACCCCTTCCTATTAAATAGCTTCAAAATCAAAGACCAAGAACAAGTTGAGATGATCCGACACCTTGGAGTTAAGTTTGTTTATTTTAACTCAGAACAGAGCGAAGTATCGCCTCTACCAGCGAATCAGCCGCAAGTAGAAGTAAAGAAGGACGACACTTTAGAGCTGGAAGCTCAGAAGCTATGGCAAGAGAAGCAAAAGCGCATCGAAAAGCTTAGCGCTTATCGCCGTCGAGTCATTCAATGTGAGAAAGAGTTCGAGCGTTCCCTCGCCCGTATGCGCTCTGTGATGACGAAAATACGTAATCGTCCCGCCGCTGCTGTTGATGAAGCCAAACAATTGATTGACGATATCGTTGAGAGGTTGATGTGCGATGATAATGTCACATTACATTTAATGAATGGCAAAAATGAATTTGAAGATATCTACTTCCATTCGTTGAACGTTGCTGTCATTGCTATGATGATTGGACGTGCAAAAGGATACTCCGCAGAGCAGCTTAAAGCGCTCTCTTTTGCAGCGCTCTTTCATGATATGGGCAAAATTAAAATCCCAACGGCTATTTTACGTAAACAGGTGCCGCTCACTGAACCAGAAAGTAACTATCTTAAGTTGCACACCAAGTACGGCTTGGATATGGCGAATCAAATTGATGACTTTCCTGAAAGCGCGAAAAGAGTCATAGCCCAACATCATGAGATGAGAGATGGCTCGGGTTATCCTAAAGGGTTAAAAGGGGATGGTATCGATGAGTTGGCTCAAGTGATCATTGTGGCGAATGCTTTTGATAATTTGTGCCATACGCCAGTCCCTTCCGAACAAAAGATACCTTATACCGCGCTCTCTCATTTATATAAGAATTGCAAACATCTATATAAAGAAGAAAACCTTAATATCTTGATCAAGTTTATGGGCGTTTTTCCACCGGGAACGGTAGTACAACTTTCCAATAATATGGTGGGGTTGGTGATCTCAGTAAATGCGTCACACTTGTTGTTTCCTAATGTCTTAGTTTATGACCCTTCAGTTCCGCGTACACAAGCGCCGATTATTGAGCTTGCATCAAAAGACTTAAAAATCGTAAACGCGATTCATCCATCCAAACTGCCCGAAAAAATTAGGGAGTACCTAAATCCAAGATCTCGGATTTCCTATTTCTTTGACAGTGATGAGTAGTTATCCACAGGTTTTTGTGGGTAATCTGTAGAAATCTTGGGTGTTATTTATGGGTATTTTTCTGGTTGGATGGAAAGTATCCACTTGGTATGTTTTTTTAGAAAAAATGCATTTTTAGTCTTGCCAAAGAAAATCTTCTCCCTATAATGCGCATCCATCGACACGGCAGACGCCACAAGGCTTCAGCAGAGTCGAGGAGGTAAAAAACTTCTGAGGAAATAAATTGAAAAAAGTGTTTGACACTCTCAATTATCTCGCTAGAATTCACCTCCGCTTTGAGAGAAAAACTTCTCGCAAAGCAAGCTCTTTAACAATATAGACCTATCAATCTGTGTGGGCACTCGTTGATGATAATCCAATTAGAAATTTCTCTTAATAAAGAGCGGTTTCAAATTAGGTTTCAATGAACTGAGTGACCAATCAAGTCTTCGGACTTGGCACAGTCAATTCATTATCATTCTGTTGGAATGATAATAGCTTTAAAATTACTTCTTACTTTCGAGTAAGGATGAGTTTTGAAGTCAGTATTCGTTGAGCCGAACAAAATCTTAAATTGAAGAGTTTGATCATGGCTCAGATTGAACGCTGGCGGCAGGCCTAACACATGCAAGTCGAGCGGAAACGA
>NZ_JAPHPY010000175.1:0-201 GCF_026241575.1 Vibrio sp. Sgm 5 | reverse complement strand
CAAACATTGAGAACTTTACAAGTAATCTTAAAGATTACTTTGTCAGCTTTCCAAATTGTTAAAGAGCTAATCACTTCCTATGAAGTAACCATTTTTAAAAACTCTCAAGAGAGAATGTTTAAAGATGGTATCCCGTAGGGGAGTCGAACCCCTGTTACCGCCGTGAAAGGGCGGTGTCCTAGGCCTCTAGACGAACGGGAC
>NZ_JAPHPY010000174.1:0-204 GCF_026241575.1 Vibrio sp. Sgm 5 | reverse complement strand
TGCGACACTAGCTCAGTTGGTAGAGCGCAACCTTGCCAAGGTTGAGGTCACGAGTTCGAACCTCGTGTGTCGCTCCACTTTCTTTCTGAAATGTGGAATAAGCCCTCATTGTGCTTAACAATGACATTGCGACACTAGCTCAGTTGGTAGAGCGCAACCTTGCCAAGGTTGAGGTCACGAGTTCGAACCTCGTGTGTCGCTCCA
>NZ_JAPHPY010000173.1:0-204 GCF_026241575.1 Vibrio sp. Sgm 5 | reverse complement strand
TAGGGCTATCGCCAAGCGGTAAGGCAGCGGCTTTTGATGCCGCCATTCCCTGGTTCGAATCCAGGTAGCCCTGCCATTACAAAACGTTATTAAGGTTATGCCAATTACCTTAGTGACTAAAAAACACGATGCGGTCGTGGCGGAATTGGTAGACGCACCAGATTTAGGTTCTGGCGCCGCAAGGTGTGAGAGTTCAAGTCTCTC
>NZ_JAPHPY010000172.1:0-205 GCF_026241575.1 Vibrio sp. Sgm 5 | reverse complement strand
CTACGTAGCTCAGCTGGTTAGAGCACATCACTCATAATGATGGGGTCACAGGTTCGAATCCCGTCGTAGCCACCATTTATTCCGATAAATAGTTTATACTTACGACTATCGATCAGAAGCGTTAAAGCGCGGTCGTGGCGGAATTGGTAGACGCACCAGATTTAGGTTCTGGCGCCGCAAGGTGTGAGAGTTCAAGTCTCTCCGA
>NZ_JAPHPY010000171.1:0-211 GCF_026241575.1 Vibrio sp. Sgm 5 | reverse complement strand
AGGGGTGGAGAGATTCGAACTCCCAACACGCGGATTTGGAATCCGCTGCTCTGCCAATTGGAGCTACACCCCTGTAGAAACTACAGTTTATCACATTGTAGATTCAAAAAAACCTCGCAAAAGCGAGGTCTTTGAAATAAGTGGCGGAGCGGACGGGACTCGAACCCGCGACCCCCGGCGTGACAGGCCGGTATTCTAACCAACTGAACTA
>NZ_JAPHPY010000170.1:0-212 GCF_026241575.1 Vibrio sp. Sgm 5 | reverse complement strand
ACACCAGCACAAGGCACGGGTACCATTGTTGATGACGGTAGCGGCCCGGGACCTGAGCCAGATGACGACCGTCCAGTCGTCGCGTCAATTAGCAACGCGACAGTCAACGAAGGTGATCCGGCAACGTTAGACGTTACACTAAGCAATCCAAGCACGACCGACACAGTTGTCAGCATGACACTTGCTGATGGCACTGCCGACGGTGGTGTGGA